>JAZSLX010000031.1:0-9005 GCA_045535605.1 Ruminococcus sp. | reverse complement strand
CACTGTAACTTTTTGAGTACTTATTCCTCAAATTAATTACGGGTTCTCATTTCTTTGTTGTTCAATTTTCAATGTCCTTTTGGCTATTTCGTTTGGCCCTTTGTCGGGGCCGCTCTCTTTAGCGCAAGAGTTATTTTACATCAACGGGTACCAAAAGTCAAGCATTTTTTTTAATTTTTTTTAATTTTTTTCATACAACCCCTGAAAAGCTGATAAACACTGGATTTTCACAGGATAACTTTTTAGTATTTATCTGATTTGACTGCTGATATCTTTTTAAGTTGATGTAAAATTGATGCAAAATTATATTTCTGTCCTGCATTTAATATCTTTCCCTATTTAACCATATTTTACTCTTATATTCTTTATATAATTTTTGAACGTTGTTTTTGTCCACCTTTTACAAAGTTAAGTTTTATTACGCAAAAGTAGTGATTTTTATATAATATTATGTTAATATAATATATTATAACTTATATTATATATTAGGAGGGCATCTTATGAACAATAAATACATTATAACCATAGGCAGACAGTTTGGTAGCGGTGGCAGAGAAATCGGCAAGGCCCTGGCAGAATCTCTCGGTATTCCCTGTTATGACAAAGAGCTTATTTCCCTTGCTGCCAAAGAAAGTGGTATGGACGCAGAGGTATTCAACAATGTTGACGAACGTGCAACCAACAGCCTTCTCTACTCTCTCTCTATGGGACTTTACAGTTTTGGCAATAGTTTTGCAACATCAGGCGATCTGCCTGTAAATGACAGACTTTACATTCTCCAGCATCAGATTATCAAGAAGCTTGCTGATGAAGGCCCATGTGTAATAGTAGGCAGATGCGCTGACTATATTCTTAAAGACAGAGAGGACTGCATTAACATCTTCATTCATGCAAATATGGAATACCGCAAGCAAAGAGCCATTGAGATTCACGGCGTTGCAAAAAACCGTGCAGAACAGATTGTAAACAAAACTGACAAGGTCAGAGCCAACTACTACAGCTTCTACTCGGGACAGAAGTGGGGCTATGCTCAGAACTACCACCTGAGCGTTGACAGTTCTCAGCTCAGCACAGATAAAGCAGTAAAGCTTATCAAGGCATATATGGATATTCACGGAGAATAAGTATGAATATTCTCCCCTGCGAAGGCATACAATATAAAAGTTTGTTTTCGGAGGTGTATGTACTGAATGTCAACTATCATTCTATACGATGGCGATATTGACGATATGATTTTTGCTGATGAAGAATGGTATCACAGTGAAAGATAGATTTACAAACAAAGCCGTTTCCAGTTAAGACGGCTTTGTTTTTTCTATAGACTTATTTTTTTATATATGGTATATTAAATACAGAAACATACAGAGGTGGTATTATGTCTGATACTAATAAACCTTTAATATCAGTTATTATTGCAGTTTATAATCCCGGAAAATATCTGCGTCCCTGCCTTGACAGTATTGTGGGACAAACCTACACAAATCTTGAAATCATCCTCGTAGATGATGGCTCTACAGATGACAGTCTTGCAATATGCAAGGAGTACGCTGAAAAGGATAGCCGTGTTATCGTTTATCACAAGGAAAATTCAGGTGTTTCTGCCACAAGAAATCAGGGAATTCGCCTTGCTCACGGAGATTATTACAGTTTTATCGACAGTGATGACTGGCTTGAAAAAGATACATACGAATACCTACTGGGGCTTATGCTGAAGCACGATGTGGATATTGTCACTCACGAACACTTTATAAATTATCCAAACAAAGAAATTACAAATAAGTCGCCTGAAGGCAGTTATGGACTTTTCAACAGAAAAGATGGCATGAACGTACTTGTACACTATTTCCCATTTGCTTGTAACAAACTGTTTTCCAAACATACTATTAACAATCTATGGTTTAATGAAAATATATTCAGAGGAGAAGACGGACTTTTCACAAGATTTGCTTTTGATAACGCCGACAAAGTCTGGTTTGACAAACGTCCCCTTTATCATTATGTACAAAGCGAAGAAAGTGCGGTGCGGGGAAAATTCAGAAAAAGTCAGCTTACAGCTGTTAATCTGATTGATATCTATGATTCGTTTTTTCTCGAAAAATATCCTGAGTTATACAACCATGTAATGTCGACATTATGTACACTTATGATCACACTCTATTGTGATATGAAAGCAGACAGTGAAAATTACATCTGGGAAGAAAAGCTTGTTGTTGATGAGTTCCGTAAAATTTATAAAAAACTCAAGCTCAAAGAATTCACTTTAAAGAAAAAAACAACTCTCAGATTATTTAGATTTTCACCTTATTTGTTCTACAAATTAAAAAACATAACAGCATAATTTTTAAACACAACAAGTCGCAAGAGAGATAAGCAATGAAACATTCATACAGTTATAATTATAACAGGGTACAGATTAAACCCCTGGAAGAATACGAAATCGAACAAATGAGAGTGCTTCGGAACTCACATAGATACTGTTTTGTTTACTCAGATATCATCACAAAAGAAGCTCAGAAGGTTTGGTTTCAAAACTATCTACAGAAGCCTGATGACTATGTTTTCTCTGTGTACCTGAACAAAAAATGGATTGGTACTGCATCAATATATAATGTTTCTGAAAACAAAGCTGAATTCGGCAGACTTCTCATTGATAATCAATCCACAAACGAAAAGGGGCTGGGACTCGACACCACTATCGGTGTATGCAGCATTGCTTTCGAGCAACTGGGAATTACTAAGATACTTTTACAAGTATATGAAGACAACATCCCTGCATACAAAACTTATATGAAAGCAGGTTTCAAAGTAACAGGTAATAGCTTTGATAATAATAAAATAAAACTGATAGATATGGAGCTTTGCATAGATAATCAGCAACCATAACGAAATAACGGCTGTGGATTTGAGATTTCCACAGCCGTTTATTTTTGCCCCTAAAAACGAAACGAGGGCTTGGGCTCCTATGACATTTACACTTTACTAATATATTATTTTCTTCCTGCTTTTATCACTCGTTATTTGCAATTATGGCAAGAGGGTCGATGGTTTTATCCCCTACCCTAACTTCAACATGCAGGTGCATACTGTCGTCCTTTTCGCAGGGAATTTCTCCCACCTTGCCGATAATATCCCCTCGGGTTATCTGGCCACCTTCTGCACAATACATAGTTTCAGACACGCCGCAGTAGTAGACAGAGAAATTACCATTTGTCACCTTAATGACGTTGCCGTACATATCATCTGTGTATATGCTATCTACTACACCGTCAGACATAGCAATTATATTCTCACCGATGTCTGCTACAAAATCCACTCCGGTATGAGCACGGTAATCTCCCATTGTTTCGCTATAGACTGCTTCTTCGGAATATTCCTTCATTACCTTTTCTGACATTACGGGATAATCAAGGCATGCCGACACCTGAAGAATAGTCTGCAGACTTCCAAACTCTACTGCATAGGGCTGCGTTGAAGTTTGAGGTGATGTATCCTCTGTGACTATTACTTCTGTTTCTGTGGGATAGGCTGTTTCCTCGGTAGGTTCTGTGACGGTTACTCCGGTTACATAATTATTCACTGCTTCCGTAACAGGCTCCATAGTGGCTATATAGGTAGGCTCTGTTACATTCTGATTATCAAAGCCTCCGATGCTTGCATATGTTGACCACAGAGCAAGAGCAACTGCAACTAAGCATACTGAAAATGCCGTAAAGAAACTGATTTTTTCTTTACGAGTCTTTTTGTTTTTCTGATAACTGTATCTTCTCATAAAGATAACACCTCCGACCTTATTATTGTCAGAGGCTCCCTGTATTATTCAGGTTAGTGATTCATGGTTTCTATTGTAATTTTGCACAAATCCTCAGTATGGTTTGTGTAAACAATAACTAAACTTCCGAAAATAAAAAAACCGATTGTAAATAGAACTCAACTCTTGTATAATGGTGTTGCATTTATATGTATATAACAGTTTTTTGACTAATCTCGAAACTATATATTAATAACTAAGCGAAATGGAGTTAGATGTGATGGCAAACATAAACAACGCAAATGTTGATACACTTGTTGTGACTGCTACCAGCACAGCCGTATCCGTTATTTCTGCCGCTCTTGACGAAAACTGCAATGATCAGGAGCTCAAGGAAATGCTTGAAGCAGAAATGGCAGTTGCGATAAAAGAGCAGATCGAACAGAAAAAACTTCTCCGTAAGTTACAGCTTGCAGAGCTTGACATTCTCATTGATATTGACAAAGTCTGCCGCAAACATAACCTGAGATACTATGTTGTAGGCGGAACACTCATCGGTGCTGTTCGTCACAAGGGCTTTATTGCATGGGACGATGATATTGATATCTCTATGCCCAGACCTGACTTTGACAAGCTGATGAAGATTGCCAAAGATGAACTTCCCAAGGACCTGTTCGTACAGACAAAGGGCACCGACAAGGGCTGTTACTTCTACTATGCAAAGGTTCGCAGAACAGGCACTTACTTTGGCGAAAACAAATTTGAACACACAACTCTTCACAAAGGAATATTCATTGACATTTTCCCCTTGGATTATGTTCCTGACAGCACATTATTACAGAAGTTCTTCTTTAAGGCCTTCACCTGTATTATCGGTATGGTTTGCTCTAAATCAAAAACAGGCGAACCTCTTTACAAAAACTCAAAAATGCCTTTCATCTGGTTCTTCAGAATTATGCAGGCTATTCTTCCCAAGGCATTCCTGCTGTGGATGAGAGTTGTACTTGGCAAGCTGGCAAATGCAATGTCAAAGAAAAACTACCTTGCTTCACTCAGCGGTTTTCACGGATTCCCTCAGGAGGTTGCACCTGCACAGTGGTGGGGTGACGGCGTTGACATTGAGTTTGAAGGACACACCTTCAGAGCTCCCTCTGAGTACCACACTCTTCTTACCCATATGTTCGGAGACTACATGGAGCTGCCTCCTGTAAACAAGAGAATCTGCCACTCTGTCGACAAAGACGGCATTATCTTCTCAGGTTGCACAACGGAGGATTATCAGCCTAAAATCAGAAGAAAGCACAGCCACAACTACAGTGTATCAAAGTATATTGTTGAAGAGCTTTATCCCGTGGATGAAGCCGAAAACGAGGAATAATAAAAAATTACAGCAGTCTTTCCTTTTTGAAAAGACTGCTGTTTTTTTATTAGTATATTCAATTAATCGAAGCTTATAACTGTTCTCTTAAGACCGTCACGAAGCTTTACCTGAGGAGCCCAGCCCAAAGCCTCAAGTTTTGCAGTATCAAGTCCGACACGGGCATAGTTACAATATGCACCTGAGTTCTGTGCTATATCAAAGATAACTTTTATATTTCTTTCGGGGAACAACTCTGTGAGCATCTGAGCTACATCACGAATAGGTGTAGGCTCGGTTTCGTTAGCAAGGTTGTATGCTTCACAGCATTCGCCCTTAAGCATTGCAAGGAAGATAGCTGCAACAGCATCGGTAACATAGCAGAAAGCTCTGAGCGCAAGACCCTCACTCTTGAGGATAATATCACGGGAGTTTACTGCATCGCTGATAAAGTCGGACATAACCCTGCCGTCGCTTTCGATTATCATACCGGGGCCGTAGGAGTGGGCAATTCTGAGCACTGTAAAAGGTACTCCGTACTGAACGTTGTAGCTTCTGAGAATCGTCTCTGCAATACGCTTGCTCTCAGGATAGCAGGAGCGTGCCTCCAACGGATCAAAGATACCCATATCGGTTTCCTTAATAAACTCCACGCCCTCAACCTTACCGTAAATTTCACGGGTGGAGGGGTAAATAATATTTGTAACATTCTTTACTCTTGCAAGCTCAAGGACATTCACTGTACCTGTGGTGTTTGCAGAGATAATACCTGTGGGGTCATGCTTGATGAAATAAGGGCTGCAGGCACCTGCGGCATGGAAGATATAGTCAATATCACCCTCGTATTTAATAGGAGCACAAACATCCTGTGCTATAATCTCAAATCTTGAATCCTCAAGGAAACCTGCAAACTTAGCCTCTGCCTTTCTCTGATTACGCACAAGAGCTAAAACCTTGATGTTATAATCTCTTGTCAGATTAAGGTGCATAAGTGCCATTGTAAAATAGTATGCAAGCATACCTGTGGCACCTGTAATCAGTACGGTTTTATCCTGAAGCATTTCATAGGGTACAAAGTCCCTTGACACAAGCTCTTCCATATCCTGACGGACAACTTCTTTATCATATAAAAACATTATAATCAACCTTTCTTGTGTGTATTTGATTATGCTGTTTTAAGTATATCATCAAGACAGAAAACATGCAACAATTTTATATTTTCACATTCAAAAAAAGGATTGCGTACAACCTTTATTTATGTTATTCTAAAATTGTAGTAATTTATACATTATATACATTATTAAGGAGGCTTAATCTATGAAAAAAACAGTCAGCATTTTACTTTGCTTATTACTTATAATAAGCACTTCAGCTATATCCTTCGGTGTATCTGCTGAAGTAGTAGAGATGCCCTCGAGCATAATCCCCGATATGCTCTACATCCACGCAGTCACTGATGTTCAGGAAACTGAAGCCTGGCACCATTGGCAGCACGCTGATGATTACAGAGATTACGACGAAGATGACCTTGAAGAACTGGGACTTGTTGCAGGTGAAGGTATCTCAGAAGAAAAGTATTTCTTCCTGCCCTCAGGCACAGACTCTGAGCAGGTTGTTATTTACAACTCCTATTCCAAACCCGTTACAATAGGCAATGTGACCATTCATCCCGACGCAACTGCTACAGTTTCCTATAACACCACGGATACATACACTGTATCTATCGGCGAGGAAACCCATAAGCTGAGATTTATGCACTCATCTGCAGAAGCAGCAATCTTTATCAATAACCCTGATGCAGACGGCGAGGGCACAGACCTTCTAACCTACCTCAGTGCAGATAAAGAAAACGAAGCAAAGGGTACCGGCGCAATTGTAGATGACGAGGGTAATGTAGATAACACTCCCATCAAGAAGATCAAGGGCAGAGGTAACACTACATGGGACAAAGCAAAAAAGCCCTTTAATGTTACATATGATAGCGCGGTATCCGTTGACAAAATGGAGAAAACAAAGAAGCTTTCTTTACTTGCAAACTATCAGGACTCAGCTCTTATCCGTAACCGTTTCCTTCAGGATTTATCCGACGCAGTAGGTATGCCTTACGCATCCGACTCAAGATTCGTTGATTTCTACATAAACGGCGAGTATCTTGGCTCTTATCAGTTGACCCAGAAGGTTGACATCGGTAAAAACAACCTTGTACCTGAGATTGATGACGATACACATCTCAACGAGGACGGAACTCTTAAGGAGGAATTCCCCTTTATCTGTGAGGTTGACTCTGCTGCAGGCGAGGCTGACTATTACATCCGCACATCTGTTGCACGTTGCAAGCTTACTCTGAAGGGACCCGAAATTGACGACGGCGACCCCTATCACGATGAAGTGCTTGAGATTGCAAAAGACAAGTTCGACGCAATGTACACTGCTATCCGTACAAACGCTAAAAACATGGGCGACCTTGTGGATATTGACTCTCTCACAAAGATTATGCTCATTAATGAGCTGGGCAAAAACTGGGATGTAGGTGTATCTTCTCTGTACTTTGTATACAAGCAGGCTGATGACGGAAGCTGGAAATTCTTCGCTTCTCCTGTATGGGACTATGATAACTCTCTTGGCAACGCCACAGGTGTTAAAAGCGATCTGAGAAACATGGGTGTTTCCGATTATGAAGAGCCCACAGGCTGGTGGGTACAATATAAGCCCGGTGCATCCACAAACAAGTCTGCCAGATACACAATTCTCGGTTGGGCAGCAAGAAATGCTACAATTATGGACTATGCTGCTACCGTCTGGTTTGAGGACTTTGTTCCTGCTATTGAAACCTTCAATTCTCAGAACGTTGACTACGGAGAGGTTTACTCAAGCGATGTATATTACAACTACCTCAAAGGCACTGCAGCTATGAACTATGAGCTTGGTTGGCTTATGACTACAGGCAGTTGGATTTGCGACCACTCCTCACTCACCACAGGCACCTTTGACGCCTCTACAGGTACATTCACTAAAGCAAGCAAGGACACAACCTATGATATCACAAAGTTTGAGGACCAGTACAGATACACTGTAGACTGGCTTAACACAAGAGTAGCATGGCTGAGTGCTCAGTTCTACGCAAACTATACTCCCACTTCTCCTGAGGTTACACCCGACAACGCAATTCTGGGTGATGCAGACCTTGACCTTGTTGTCAGCATAAAGGACGCAACACTGATTCAGAAACACATTGCAAGTCTTGTTACAATCGAAGGTCTTGCCTTTGACTGTGCTGATGCACGCAAAGACCAAGATGTAAACATCAACGATGCAACTGCTATTCAGAAATTTGTTGCCGGTCTTTCTGTAAACTTCCCCATAGGCGAAAAGCTTAATCCTTAACATTTATGTTTTTAAGCCCTGTCTGAAAAAGGCAGGGCTTAATTCTTTTATAATCAGTAATACTACCAATTAATATATCGTTTTTACAAATTCTTATTAATTTTTACAACTTTATTTGATTTTATTCTCTTTTCGTGTTATACTAAAGTTTAGTCGAATGGTGGTGGAAATATGGATAACAAACTAATTTTTAAATACGGACAATACCTGTCACATCTTGCGGCATGTACAATCAACAACTCTGTACCCAAAACTCCTTTCGAGGACATTGATTGGGCACAGCTATATACTCTTGCTGACTTTCACAATATGACAGCTCTTGTCTACCCCACTGTGAAGTCCTTACCACTTCCATCTGATATATTCAGTAAATGGGCATACAGCAACAACCGACTTATCGCCCGTGAGACACGTCAGGAGATCGAGGCACAAGTAATCTTTGACATTCTGACTAAAGAAAATATACCTTTCTTCAAAATGGAAGGTATCACCAAGAGGAAACATCTGCTCTTGGGT
>JAZSLX010000013.1:0-36929 GCA_045535605.1 Ruminococcus sp. | reverse complement strand
ACCTGATTGATACCTTGTCCTGTGTTACCTTTAACACCCGGGATAAGGATAACAGCAGGAGAAGGCTGAAAGCTGAATTTATCTATTTCAGCTGATAGACCATCGGCTAAGTTTTCTGTTATATATATTACTGCATACCTGCCGTCTGTAAGTTCTTTAAAAACAGGTGTAGCCTCTTTTGCACTGTCTGCAAAATATACATCAAGTCCAAGGGCGGCAAAGCCGTAAATGCTGTCTCTGTCGCCTAAAACTGCAACTTTATACATACATTTCCCTTATCCTTTCTCTGATAATATTGTCAGGCAGTGAATTAAGCTTTGCTGTCATAATAAGTCTTACAGCTTTAATCTCTGTCTGCTTTGCGATTATATATGCAACCAGAGGCCCGATTGAAAAGGGATCAGACTTCTGGGATTTCATAAGCTCCATAATGTAGTTATCACACCACTTTTCAAAAGCAGACAAAGACTCTTTGATATGAGGTACTGCGTTCTTATAATCAGTGGATGAAAGATAAGAACATATATCATCGAAGCCCTTGACAGCAGCTAAAGACAGAGTTTTGATGTTAAGTGTGTCACACGCTGCCATAGATTGTAAAATGAAATCTGCAGACTTTTGAAGCTGTGCACCCCTGACTGAAATCTTAATATTACCGGAAGCTACAAAAAGCTCACAGTATTTTCTGATAAGTTCACTGTCTGACTCTTTGCCGAGAGCACCCACACGTGCAAGACAAGCTTTGTCGATGATAGTATCACACAGCTGTCCGTCACCTGTACGGAGTAAAGTGTTCATTGCTTCCTCTGCAGTACCGCGCAAGAACTCAGGGAGATCCTTGTATTCCCTGCTTTTTACTGCGTTGTATATAGAATATGGGTCGTAAACTGAGCCCGAAAGGAACAAATAGTATGGTTCACTATCTGAGTATACAGCCTTAATAGAAGCTTTTAAATTGTGATAGTCGTTTTGAATCCGCAGAAAATCAAAAGCTGAAAGATCACCAACCAGTTCTTTCATAAGCTTCCACAGATTATCCTGTTCAGAAACAAGAAGGTCTGTGGATTTGTCATCAGAAGCACCTCCCCATCCGTTATCACGCAGGAAACGCTCAACACTCTGGGTGTCCTTCATAGAAATCAACTGCTCTATGTTCTTGGACGAGAGCAGCTTGCCCTCTTTGCAACGGATACGGGCAACCGCATAAATATATTCATCTTTTTGAATAACCATGCGTGTCTGCCTCCTTTATGCAAATAAGATTTTTGAGGCTTCGTCGCTGAATAATTCGTTTTGTGCAGAAAAGATGGACTGAAATGCACAATTAACCTCAATACCGCCATAAATAAGAATAAAACCGCCGTCAATGTCTACAGGCTCTTTCTGAAGGATCAATGAACCTGCAGAATAGTTATTGATTTCTTTTATAAAATCAGCAGGAAGTCTGTCTGTATCCCTTTTAGAAAGGCAGAGCATTCCATCGCTGTTCTCGCTATATTTTGAAATCATTTTATAAATAACAGCAAAATACTCATCATCAGGCAAGTTGCAGAGATATCTGCGTGCTTTATCCAAGGCAGAGCAGATAATATCCTGCTTTGCTCTTAGAATTACAGCACGGGACTCAAGGTCTGCAGTGGATTTTGCACGTGAGATAATCTCATCTTTTTTCTGCTGTGCCTGACGCTCGCCGTCTTTTAAAATAACTTGTGCCCTGTCCTGTGCATCTTTAATGATTTTATCGCACTGAACATGAGTTTTACTCTTTATATCAGCACAGACGCTGTCAGAATCTGCTTGTATCTGTGCAATGATTTTATCTAAACCAGTCATAATGATACTCCTTAAAAGGATTTATCGAACATCAGATTGCAAGAACCTTGATACCGTTGATTGCAAGAATTGAAATAAGCAGAGCAAGAATAGCGTATGTCTCTACCATAGCAGGGATAATGAGAGCCTTACCCATCTGGTCGGGCTTCTTAGAAACTGTGTTGATACCAGCAACAGAGCACTTTCCCTGATGAATCGCAGAAACAAGACCTGAGAATGCGATAGGAAGTGTTGCGGCAAGATAAAGAGCACCCTTTGCAACGGAAATATCGCCAACAGGATCACCGATAACACCAACAGCCTGAAGGGTTAAGAAGGCTACAAGAAGTCCGTAGATACCCTGTGTAGCAGGAAGAAGCATAAGGATAAGCACCTTTGAAAACAGAGAAGGCTCCTCAGAAAGAACACCTGCTGCTGCTACACCGGCCTTACCTACACCGATTGATGAACCGATACCTGCCATAAATGTTGCGAATGCCGCACCTAAAATTGCAAGAAATAAACCTGACATAATTAAATATCCTCCTTGATATTATAATACTTTGTATTGACCGAATAGGGCTTGAACTCTCTGCCGCCGCCCTCGTAGAACTTTCCGAAGAATTCTACAAATTGCAGTCTGTTTGTATGAACATATGCACCCAGTGCATTAATTCCGATATTCAACACATGGCCGATAATAAAGACAAGAGTAAATCCGATTACTCCGAACACTCCGTTTCCGAACATTGAACCAAGCTGATTAAATACCTGAGCCACAACACCTGTGGCAAGGCCCAGAGCAAGGAGACGGGAATACGAGAGTATATCTGAAAGATAGCTTGTTACACCGTAAAGGTTATAGGCACCTTTTATTAGTCGTTTAAAGGGATTTCGGTTTCTGGCACTGCAGAAGAGAATGATTACTGCTCCTACTAATGCCATTACACCGCCTATTGTCAGCCATACGGATGATAATCTGAAACCTGCCATAGAAGCGAGCATCTCTGTAGACAAGAGTGCAAGTACAGCTCCGCCTACAAGAAGCATCCAGGATAAATCATCAAATATTGCGTACAGCCACTTACCGTTTCTTATATAGTTTACAGCCTGCAGTGTAAGACCTGCAAACAAGTGGATAATACCCAACAAGAATGAAAACATCAACAGTTTTGTGGGACCTGCACCCTGCGTGGGATTAAACCATATTGGAGTTGTTATTCCCGGAATAACGGGAGCAGCGGTGCCGAAAAAGGTATTGCTGATAACAGCCACTGCATCTCCAAAGAAACTGCCGAACATCAATCCCCAGAACAAGGTAGATATTCCGCACCAGAAGAACATTTTAAGGGAACGCTTAAGCCCTGACTCCATATTCTTAAATACCTTGAGTGCAATAAAGCAAGCCAAAGACATAACCAAGCCGTAGCCTGCATCAGAGAACATCATACCAAAGAAGACATAATAGAAAATTGCCATTATACCTGTTGGATCAAGTTCTTTTCTATGAGGAGCACTGTATGAAAGAAGTACACCCTCAACAGGCTGAGTGAAATTACTGTTGCTAAGCACAACGGGTACATCGTCGCCATCTACGTCCTCAAGCTCAACCTCGGCTTCAAAATTATCAAAGAGATATTTTGAAAGCTTTTCTCCGTTATGCTTTGTCACATATCCTGTCATAACAAAGGTATGAGGTGAATAAGAAAGATTATCAAGCTGAATATACTGATCAGCTTTCATTGTAAAATAATCCTCGAAAAACATCAGGTCAGCGATTATATCTTTTTGTGAAATAATTCGTTCTATATAATCTTGAGACAGCTTCTGTCGACGTTTTATCTTTTCCCTCAGCTCTTTTATAGCATCACGAGGTGAAATAACAGTTGTAAAAGCAGGCAGGATAAAGCCCTGTTTTCTGAGAATATCTGTAAGATGTTCTGCTTGAGAAGTCATACATACAATAAACACACAGGTCTGGTGTTCGTCAGATGATATTATCTCGATATCAAACAGTTCAAGCTCAGGGTCAAGCTCTGATATACTAAGTCTTATATCCTCTAACAACAATTTCTCAGGGAAAGAGCCCAGAATTGTTGTAGCTGAGGAAGTAGCTGTGCTCTTGAGAGGAACGTCCAGATTCTCCCAAGGAAGCAGACTTTCTATTCTACTTTCATATGAAGCAATCTTTGCTTTATTTTCAATTATTTTTTTGTTATCACGAATGATATCGTAAGCAACATTCAATATCCTTGCAT
This sequence comes from Ruminococcus sp., assembly GCA_045535605.1. Lineage (GTDB taxonomy): Bacteria > Bacillota > Clostridia > Oscillospirales > Acutalibacteraceae > Ruminococcoides. Next base: position 32,859 of record JAZSLX010000013.1, on the reverse strand, counting down.
AATCCTCTGTACGCTTATAATAATCCTCTTTACTGAGAGGTTTTCGTCCTTCAAGAGAAGAGAATAAGGATTTTTTATACTTTACAAAGGACGAGAGTATATCTGCCGCAGATTTTACTGTATTGGCATTTCTTCTGTAGGAGGCTTGTTGTGATGATGTGTCTTCTCTATAGAAAACACTATCCTGAACATCAAGCTGTTCAATCTCCATTACTCCCATTCGCTGTAAAGCCTCAAGTACACCCTTGCAGTGTTTATTGAGAGCATAAATATTGATTCGTTGCATCTGAAGTATTGCCATAGCAAGTCACCTCAAAATACAAATTTATTCAGACTATAAGCTCTAAAATTCTATCGTTGACAGCTTGTTGCTTATGCTCAGCGGACTTTCGGAGTTCATCCGCTGAAAGCAATGCGCTATTACGTGCTGTTACCAAAATCTCATCAGATTCTTTATAAGCTCTGTCTGACGCGTTTTCTACTCTAACACGCACATTATCCTGAGCATCAGCGATAATATCAGTTGCTTTTTCCTGAGCCTCAGCTATTGCTTGCTGAGACTGTGCTTGAGCAGAATCAATTGCTTTTTGAGCTTGAAGCTCTGCATTACGAATAGCATCTATTGCCTGTAAAGCCATATCAGAAACATCCTTTCCATAACGCTTATGTAAATATATTACTTCTATAAAATCTTCAAGTCAACAATTATTTCGAGAATTACCAATCTGTATTGAAAAAATTTATAATTTGTTAAAATTAATATGCAACATTACAAAAAGTAATCATTTTATCTATCCCGTATCTGACATAATCATTCCCTTTATATATGCAACAATATAAGCATAACAGCAAAGGGAGTTTCAATATGCAGATAATATACATAGACACACTGATATGTGTCAATCTGTTTATAGATTATATGATTTTATTTGTAATCAGAAAATGCCTTCACATAATATCAAAGCAGTGGAGAATTGTTGCAGGTGCTGTTTTTGCAGGAATTTCGACTTTAGCAGTTTTTCTGCCTTTTTACACAACAATATTTTCAATTATATACAAACTTATAATCGCTGTATCAACAATACTGATTTCTTTCGGTTATAATAGCATAAATAAACTTATAGTAAGGTCACTAACATTTATAGGCATAAGCATGCTACTATGCGGATGTGTGCTTGCAGCAGAATTGTTATGGAATCCCACACACGCTATGGTATACAATGATGTGCTGTATTTTGATATATCCCCTGTTTTGCTGATTGTTGTTACTGTTGTTGTTTTCTTTACACTTAGTATATATAAAATGATATCAGAAAAGCACAAGCTTTACTGTGATATCAGGAAAGTGACTATATATCTGAATAAAGGAAAAAAGCTTAGCTTTGAGTCGGCGGTAGATACCGGATGTAATCTTAAAGAACCTTTTTCCGGCTTACCTGTAATACTAATAGAAGAGGATTTGCTAAAATCCAATGAAATACCTCAAAACAAAATCAGACTCATTCCCCTATCAACAATTTCCGGTTCTGACATATTGACAGGCTTTAAACCTGAAAAAGTATATATAAACGGAAAAGAAGTATATAAAGGCTGTTACATAGGAATATGCAATAAAAAGCTCAAGGGTGAAATCAAATCAATTATGGGAACAGAATTATCGGAGGCAATAGCATGAATTTATTTTCTAAGATAAAATACTTTATTCTCAGCCTGCACCTGAAAATCAAAGGTAATGGTGAAGTTTATTACATAAACAGCAGTGAAACACTGCCTGCACCATTGAGTAAGGAAGAAGAACAGGAAGTAATACTTGAGCTGAAGAGCGGAAACGATAAAATCAGAGAAAAGCTTATTGTTCATAACCTGAGGCTTGTGGTGTATATCGCTAAGAAGTTTGAGGGACCTAACTGTTCTGTTGAGGATTTAATATCAATTGGTACAATAGGTCTGATAAAAGCAGTGAACACCTTCTCTCCGGACAGAAACATCAAACTTGCAACCTATGCAAGCAGATGTATTGAAAACGAAATATTGATGTATCTCAGGAAAACGTCACAGATGAAAAACGAAGTTTCCATAGATGAACCACTTAACACTGATTGGGACGGCAACGAGTTGCTGTTATGCGATATACTTGGCAGTGATGCAGATACAGTAAATATTGATATGGAAAAGGAATTGGAAATTCAACAACTGCTTATAGCAGTATCACACTTAAGCGAAAGAGAATCAGTTATTATGGAGCTGAGATTTGGTCTGAACGGAAAGAAAGAACACACACAAAAGGAAGTAGCTGATTTGCTTGGCATTTCACAATCTTACATATCAAGACTTGAAAAGAAAATAATCTCAAAATTAAAAACTGATTTAGAGAAAATAAATTTATGATAAAAAGCAGGACCGGCAACAATAATTGTTTGCCGATCCTTTTTCTCTTTTCAAAACCGAAAACAATCAGAGAACATTATTATCTGAAACATTAGTGGTTGCTGTCACATTATCTGTTGTATCGGAAGATGTGGAAGCTTCTTCGTTTTCGTTTCCGATATGGCCATCGTCGTCTGTTACCTTTCCGCTACTTGCAGTTGCATCGTTGTTGTCTGTTCTGTTTTCTGTAGAAAAGATGGAAGATACCATTGTTTCTATCATTTCACCCTCCTGCTTACAACCCGTAAACATAAACAGAGTCATAAGCGAAAGCAAAATCACTGCAATTATTCTTTTCATAATTCACCTCATAAAATGTAAAATACCGTTCCTATCGCAAGATAAGAACGGTATTATTATGTGAATATGTTTGTAAAATATGTTTATTTAATTAAATCTTCAATATATATTTCTTTTTTTACAGTTCTGAGAGTATTTTCATCCCAGTATTCAACAGTAAAGGAATTATCGGTAAAGCCTGTAATACGGATACCTCCATTAGTACGGTGACAGGCAGAATCAACATACATAAAGTTTCCGTCTTTGTCAAAGCGTACACCAACACCGGAAGGCTTGTTTCTAAGCCATGTACCCATATGTACTGTACCTGTTTCAGAGCTGACACCTACACCAAAACCGTTTCTAAGATTCTCTGACCACTGACCCCAATAGCAAAGACTGCCGTCTTTATAATAAAAGCTACCTGTGCCATGTCGCATATCATCTTTATACTCTCCGTCATAGGCTGTCTTACCGTCTGACATAAGGGTTTTGCCTTTACCTGTTCGTCTGCCCTGAGCATCAGTTTCACCATAATAAAAATACTCAGAGCCATTGCTTTCGATAACAGAATCAGCAGGAATGTCAGTAACCAAATCCTGAATTGTGTTTTGAGTTGAATCAGTATCATCTGAGGCAACCTCATCTCCACCTGCTGTAAATGCATTGTCGGAAGAATCCTTAAGCTCAGCAACCGACTTTGCATCAAGAAGCAAAGAGTCTATAAGAGTCTGCACATAGTCGTCGATATCTTCATCATTCATAGCAAGGAGATCCACATCATCAGTTCCAGCAGAAACACTGGATGATTCCAATGCAGGATCAGTGATCTCAATCTCATCTGAAAAGATTTCGGATTCATCGGATGAAGAAGGAATATCGCCAAAGAACACAAAGGATTCATGCTCACTGCCAACCGCTGTATCTGCTTGTGCTTCGGTGATTTCCAAAGTAGCTTCTATAACCTGCTCTTGTAAAGGCCTAGAAGAATCATCTGTTTCAACAACAATTGGATCTGTGAAGAAGTCTGCACCTGAGGCACCGTCACCTGTTTCTGCAAAGACAACTGATTCATCAATATGAATATGTGTGGTGTCTGAGATAAGTCGAATTGCCTCGCTTATATCTGAATCGAGAGAATATTCATCCTCTTCAGAAACATCATCAGAATAAGAAGGTGCATGCAAGTCTGTAACAACAGGAACATTACCGTAATCATCTTCAAATATTGGAGTAGAAGGAGTTGAAGGTTCAAAGCCTTCTTCTGAAAGCTCATCTGCTTCTGAAAGGTTAAACATACTTACAACAGGTTTAGTTGAATCAAAGCTACTTACATCAAAGCAGAATCCGCCGGCTACGTCTTCCTCTGTTGTGAACACCTCGGGTTTATGAAGCTGAGCGTATTTTTCCTCTTCCTCAGAAAGCACCTGCTTGAAGATGTTATAAGTTTCTTCCTGTGCAAAGTACAGCACACCGTAATTTGTGAGTGCTGTTGCATCAGGTATAGGTACTCTGTCAAGCACATTGTTAAGCACTTCCTGACGGGATGCAGCAGGACAACAGTAAAGTGTAACAGGATATGCCTCACCTGTTATATACTGGAGGATTATGGTTTCTCCGTTTGCTTCCTTAGGAACAAGAGAATACAGTAATTCATTTCCTAAAATCGAATTATAATAATTAGTTTTCTGCCATCTGTGTTGCTTACTGAACAGAACACGTTTCACATCTCTGCCCTGGTCGTCATAATAGTTAAGACAGTATTTTCCGTCAGAAAGCTGTTCTATTTCCTCAATTATTCTTCGGTTTCTGATAACACGCCAGCTGAGAGGCTTTGTTGGTATAAAAGAATAGTTATACTCGTATTTGTTGCCATCGGCTGTGCGATAAAGTCTGCTTGAAACAGGCTTAAGAGTACGAAGATACCGCATCAGAATATTTGCAAAAATATCAGTTCTGACGTCGGATACGTCACGTGAGTTAAGAGAAACGCCGTAAAAAAACACATCGTTAAAAGGCAGCTTAATTTTATCGTTCATAAAAGTCACCTATCTGAGGAATTAGAATAATTTAGCAGATACAAAATACAGGCACACACAGGTGCCTGTAAAATGTTATATCAGATGGATACATCCATTGCAATATTATAGAGGTCATCGTCAAATACACGCTTCATATTTAGAGCCTCAGTAATATCAAAATCAACTACGTTGCCGTTCTGTAATGCACAAACGCGGTTGCCGATGTTATTAACAAGAAGTTCAACAGCATGATGACCCATTGCTGTTGCTACAACACGATCACGAAGTGTGGGAGAACCACCTCTCTGAACATGGCCGAGAACAGTAGCTCTTGTCTCGATACCTGTTTTCTCTTCAATATACTTAGCAATCTCAGCACTGCCGCCTACACCCTCAGCTACGATAACTATGAAGTGCTTCTTGCCTGTTGCCTGTGTTGCAAGAATCTTGTCAACAACCATAGTGTCTAGGTCATGGGGCTTTTCAGGAACAAGAATTGCCGTAGCACCGCAAGCAATACCTGTCTGCAGAGCGATATCACCGCAACGTCTGCCCATTACCTCAACAACAGAGCAACGGTCATGAGACTGAGCTGTATCACGGATTTTATCTACCATTTCAAGTACAGTATTCATAGCAGTATCAAAGCCGATAGTGTACTCTGAACAAGCGATATCGTTATCGATAGTACCGGGAATACCAACGCAAGGAATACCGGCACCGGAAAGATCACGCGCTCCGCGGAATGAGCCGTCACCACCGATTACAACAACACCCTTTACGCCAAGGCTGCGACAGTAGTCAGCTGCCTTCTTAACACCCTCAGGTGTGTTATATTCCTCACTTCTTGCGGTATAAAGAACAGTACCGCCGTGATTGATGATATCAGAAACAGAACGAAGATTCATCTCAACAACATCACCGTTGAGAAGACCGTTATATCCTCTCTTTACACCGTAAACCTTTAAATTACGATTGATAGCTGCACGAACAACAGCTCTTACAGCCGCGTTCATACCTGGTGCATCACCGCCGCTGGTTAATACGGCAATAGAGTTAGCAATTTCAGACATTATAATATACCTCCGGGTAAAAATAATACAAATTAATTATAATAGTAAAATGTTGTAAATTCAAGTGTTTTTTGTTATTCTGTAAATTTTACTTTAACAGAGTCCTCCCCAAGCTGATTTTTTAGCTCAGAAATCAGCACTTCATTGAGTGAAACCCACATACTATGAGGTGCTTTGAGAACTTTTTTGTCCTGTACAAGATAAAAGAAAACAGGTGTTGGACCTTCAAAAATCTCTATAAGTCTTATAGCTTTGTTGAAAAGAACGCCATCTTTAGTATCAACTTTTAAATAAATCGACTTTGCTTTATCCAGTGAAAGACTTTCTGTTGTTTGAACAGAAGTTTTTGTAGAGATTGAGTCGCGCCCTACAGACTCATGTGCAGATTTGGGTTGATTATCAGAGGAAGCATGCACAGAGTTATCTGTATAAGGTACATTTCCTTTCTCAACCTTCTCTACAGTATTGGCAAGGATTTTTGAATCCTCATCCTCGCGGCAACTTACTGTACCCATTACAGCTATAACAGAGCCTTCATAAAGCACCGAACCGTATTGAGTAAGAGTCTTGGGGAAAACTACAAGTTCCAGAGATCCTGAGCGGTCCTCAACAGTGAGGAAAGCCATCATCTGGTTAGATTTAGTAAGCTGTGTTCTGTACTTTGAAACGATGCAGAGAATACGGACTCTATCACCGTCACGGTATACTCTTCTGCCTTCTCCTGTAATTATATCGCCGATTCGGTCAACCTTAACCTTATTTGCATACCACTCATATTCTGTCAAAGGATGACCGGAAAGATACATACCTGCCATTTCCTTCTCCATATTAAGAAGCTCTGTAAGAGAAAACTCTGGCAAATCAGGAGTTATCACAGAGGAGGAAGCTTTAACATCAGGGTCACCCTCAAAAAGCGAAAGCTGTCCTTCCATATTCTTTCGTTTTTCATACTCAAGATCATCCATAACGGATTTTGCCATACTGAGCATTTGTCGTCTGTTAGCACCCAATTCATCCAAGGCGCCGCATTTGATGAGACTTTCAAGAGAACGGGAATTCATTCCACCTGTATACAGCCTTTTACAAAAGTCCTGTAAGGAGGCAAATTCCCCCATTCTGCGGGCATTGATAATTGAATCAATAAAATTATAACCAAGATTTTTAATAGCCATCAGGCCGTATCTGATGTTCCCGCCAACTACAGTGAATCTGTGTGAGCTGTAATTAACATGCGGCGGTAATACCTGAATACCCATTCGGTGGCAATCTGTAATATAGGTTGCCATCTTGTTCTGATTATCAAGAACACTTGAGAGTAGTGCCGCCATATATTGCTTTGGATAGTGATATTTAAGCCATGCAGTCTGATAAGAAATAAAAGCATAGGATGCCGCATGAGATTTGTTGAAAGCATAGGAAGCAAAGCTCTTCATTTCTTCATATATGCTTTCTGCACAGGCAATGTCCACACCGCGGCGGATACAACCCTCAACCTCAACAGTACCATCTTCAAGTGTCAAACCGTTAATAAAAACTTCTCTTTCCCGTTCCATAACGTCGTGCTTCTTTTTACTCATGGCACGTCTTACCACATCGGCACGACCAAGAGAATAGCCTGCAAGTTTTCTGAAAATCTGCATTACCTGCTCCTGATAAACTATACAGCCGTAGGTAACGTTTAGTATATCCTCAAGGAGAGGATGTTTGTATTTGATTTTGCCGGGATTATGACGGTTTTCAATATAGGTAGGAATACTGTCCATAGGACCCGGTCTGTAAAGTGAAATAACAGCAATCAAATCTTCGAGAGATTCGGGCTTGAGCTGTACTAGGACATTCTTCATACCTTGGGATTCAAACTGAAAAACTCCCTCTGTATTACCCAGAGAAAGCATACTGTATACTCCCCTGTCGCCCTCTTTAATATTATCAAGGGTGAAATCAGGCTCAATCTGACGGATGAGCTTAACAGCATCATTGATTACTGTCAGGTTGCGAAGTCCAAGAAAATCCATCTTGAGAAGTCCCAGCTCCTCAAGGGTAGTCATTGTAAACTGTGTTACAACCTGCTCGTCGTTCTTTGCAAGAGGTACATAGTCAGACACAGGTCGGTCGGATATAATAACGCCTGCAGCATGAGTAGTAGCATGACGCGGCATGCCTTCAAGTCCCAAGGAAAGGTCGATAAGCTCTTTTATCTCAGGCTCGGTATCATATCTATCTTTCAGTTCCTTGCTGATATACAGAGCCTTCTGAAGTGTCATGTTAAGATCAAAGGGTATCAGCTTTGCAACTGAATCGCAGGTACCATAAGGAAGTCCTAAGGCACGTCCAACATCACGAACTACACCCTTTGCTGCCATAGTACCAAAGGCGATTATCTGTGCTACATGGTCATAGCCGTACTTACGGATAACGTAATCGATAACTTCACCGCGTCTATCCTTACAGAAGTCGATATCGAAGTCAGGCATAGATACACGCTCAGGATTAAGGAAACGTTCAAAGAGGAGATTATATTTTATAGGGTCAATACCTGTAATTCCGATACAATAAGCACACAGAGAACCTGCACCTGAGCCTCTGCCCGGACCTACAGGGATTCCTTGACTCTTTGCGTACTGGATAAAATCGTTGACGATAAGATAATAATCAACGAAACCCATACGGCTGATGGTGGAAAGCTCAAACTCCAGACGATCAACAATTGATCTGTCAGGATTTTCGCCATAATGCTTATAAAGCCCTTCAAAGCAACGGCGACGGAAATACTGATAGTGGTCCTCCCCGTTTGGTACATCAAACACAGGAAGCTTTCTTTTGCCAAATTCAAATTCTACGTTACATCTGTCAGCGATGAGCTGTGTGTTATCAAATGCCTGTTGCAGTGTTGGAAACAATGAACGCATTTCATCCTCAGACTTCACATAGAACTCGTCGGTTTCAAAACGCATTCTGTCCTCATCATGGATAGTATGGTTTGTCTGAATGCACATGAGAATTGCCTGAACCTGTGCATCATTTTTTTTAACATAATGGCAGTCATTGGTAACAACCAAGCCTGCACCAATATCATCAGCAAGTTTAATCAGGTCTGGATTAATAAGCTGTTGATCACGGATGCCGTGATCCTGAAGCTCGATAAAGAAGTTATCCTTGCCAAATATTCTCTGATACTTCAGAGCTTTTTCCTTAGCGCCCTGATAGTTTCCTGAGCTGAGTTTCTTTGGAATTTCACCTGCAAGACAGGCTGACAGACAAATAAGACCCTCGTGGTGCTTCTCCAAAATTTCATCGTCAATTCTGGGCTTTACATAAAAGCCGTCAGTAAATCCCATGGATACAAGCTTCATCAGGTTATTATAACCTATGTTATTCTCACACAGGAGAACCATATGGTAATAATCCCTGTCAAGCTCAGGAGTCTTATCGAATCGTGACCTTGGAGCAACGTAAACCTCACAGCCGATAACAGGGTGAATCCCCTGCTTCTTACATTCACGCCAGAAGTCAATAACTCCGTACATTGCTCCGTGATCTGTAATTGCAACGGCGGTCTGTCCCAAGTCTTTGACAGCAGATACAAGATCTTTTATACGGCAGGCTCCGTCAAGAAGGCTATATTCGCTATGAACGTGCAAATGAGTAAAAGCCAAGGGGCACACCTCCTGTTATTTAATCAGTTAACTGTAGCAGATATATCGCCGTCAGAAAATATAATTCTGAGGTTGTCACCGCATTTTACTTCTGAAGCAGAAGTAACTGTTTTTTCTCCTATACAGGTTACAGAATAACCTCTTTTCAAAATCTGAACAGGGTCAAGGGAGAAAAGTCTTAACCGCAATTCTTCGTTTTTTGAATTCTCATTGTTAATCAGTTTTACGCTGAAATTAAGCAGTCTGTCTCTTAACCTGAGAAAGTTTTCTGTACGTCTGGTTAATTCTATATTAGGGTCTTTTGCAGACAGAACACGCGTATATTCAGAAAGAGTTTTCTCTCTGCTTCTGATGAGATTCTCTACCAAAGCTATTAGATACTGTCCTTGCTTAGTGAGAGTATCAAGCTCAGCTGCTCTGTCTGGCGTTGCAAGAACTGCTGCCGCAGTAGGTGTAGGTGCACGCATATCAGATACAAAGTCACAGATTGTAAAGTCTGATTCATGACCAACAGAAGAAATAACAGGTATTTTGCAGGCAAATATAGCGCGGGCTAAATCCTCGCTGTTAAACGCCCACAAATCCTCGATAGAGCCACCGCCTCTGCCGATTATTATTACATCGGCAAGTCCGGCTTTATCAACCTCCTGTACAGCCTTTGTAAGCATTGCAGGAGCAGAGTCACCTTGAACAAGAACAGGTACAATCTCCACCTCAGCATAAGGCCAACGGTTTCTCAGGATATTAAGGATATCCTGTAAGGCTGCACCTGTAGGAGATGTGATAATGGATATAAGTCTTGGATATTCAGGTAGAGGTTTCTTGTGTTTATTATCGAACAAACCCTCTGCCTGAAGCTTTAACTTAAGCTGTTCAAAGGCTATGGTCAGGGCACCGACACCGTCGGGTTGCATATCCTCGATATAAAGCTGATACTGTCCGCTGGGCTCGTAGACAGATACCCTGCCACGAGCAATAATTTTCATTCCGTTCTGTGGTCTGAACTTCAGATTTTTAGCACTGTTTGCAAACATTACGGCTTTTACTACCGACTTCTCATCCTTTAATGATAGATAAATGTGTCCGCTTGAATAGTGGTCTGTAAGGTTTGAAATCTCACCTGTAACAAATACATAGCGAAGATTGTCGTCACCCTCCACCAAGGATTTGATATAAAAATTAAGTTGTGATACCGAAATAAACTTCGGCTGCGAATAATTATTCATAGAATCACGCACTTGTTAAAAGATTAATTGCTTGAATATTTCAGTGCTCCCAGCACTGCCACTCCAACTGCATTATCACAGGAATACTGAGGCTCGGCAAAATGAGCAGTAAATCTTCTGCTGAGCTCATCTTTGATTATTACATCGGACATTACACCGCCTGCGTATACAACAGGCAGTTTGCCATGCACTTCAAAGATTTTCTCTGTCATTGCAGAAATTGTAGCCTCAACATAAGCAAGGGTAGCCGCCGCAGTGTAAGGCTTGTCTCCTGTTTTACAATAAAGGTCGCTGAGCTTATTTTCAAATCCGCTGAGACAGCAATCTGTGCCTTTGAGGACAGGTTTTGCTTTTATCTTATCGTTACATTGTAATGCAAGTTTCTCAAGCTCAGCACCGCAGGGAAACTGAAGTCCCAGAAGAACACCTATTCTGTCAATAAGCTGGCCTGCATTTAGGTCAAGAGTTTTACCTACTATCTGGCAAGATATAACATCCTCTGTATCAGGAGATACGAGGATTGCCTCGGTGGTACCACCGCTTACATGGAATGCAAAGAAAGGCTTTCTTACCATAGAAAGCTTATCCGCTGAGTAAAGTGCCGCCGCAATATGTCCCTGCTGATGTGAAACATCAAACATAGGTATACCCATTGCAGATGATATACACCGAGCTACTGAAGCACCTACTGTAAAACACGGCATATAGGACCCTTCCTGACGTCTTGGCGTGACGGACACACAGACAGCATCAGGCTTCTTACCCCCTGCTTGTGAGAAAAGCTGACTCATAAGATCAGGCAGTTGACGTGTATGATGGAACACAGCATCACTCTGGCGGATTCCGCACTCCCCTGTTTTGACAGGTAAAAGCTGTTTGCGCTGAATCACACTATTAGAATCAGAATCATACAGTGCACAGGAGGTAGTGTAGTTACTTGTGTCTATACCCAGAACAAGTGCCATTACTCAAGCTCCTTTGCGATTGCACCCAGTACGCCGTTTACAAAGGAAGCATCATCTGTTGAATATTTCTTTGTAAGCTCTACTGCTTCATTGATTGCAACGGAAACAGGAACTTCGTCAATATACTTCATTTCATATACAGCAACTCGGAGTATTGCCAAAGCGATTCTTGATATACGGGAAATCTTCCATCCTGTAGAAAGATGTGCTGAGATATATGAATCAATCTCCTCACGATTTTCTTCGATGCACTTTGCAGCTTCAATAGCATAGTCGCTGTAGAATTCATCACGGCTGTCGATGATATTATCTGCAATTTCATCCACATCTGTATCTGAGAAAAGCTTCTCAAAAGTAAGGAGTACAGCCTGTTCCCTCATTTTATATCTGGAGATATTGTTGCGGTTTTTAGCCTTGTCCTCATGCATCTGTTCAGATACAGTTTCTTCAGTAACCTGATTTGCAACTGTTTCTTTATTTGCTTCTGTAATAATATTATTTTCGTTCATTTTTATCACTCCGCTTTAAGTTATTAATAGCCAAAATAATTATACCATAAAACGTCAAAAAAGCAATGCAAATATAGGTATTTAACTAAATATCAGTAAAAGACAAAAACAGATAAGCAAATCCTTATGACTTGCTTATCTGTAATTTGAATCAAACCTCTACAATACTGATATTCTCAAAGGGCAGGTCAGCCGCCTCGTCTACACAATCTTTTATTATTAAAACAGAGTTATCCTCCATCTCATTTGCAGGAATTATTATAGTGCAGGAGGTCTCCGACAAACAACAAATGCAATCTGTGAAACCTTTTGCTTTCAGAGTTGTTTCTATCCTGTTCTGACTCAGGAGTGTTTCTTCTATACGGGATAGTTGCTCTGCCGCTTCTTCTTTAGCTTCATCCGAAGAATCAGAAAGCTCCAGCACTTGACGTGCAAGCTGGATTACCTCATCCTGAGTCTTTTGTCTTTCACTTCGGGATGTGGCAAAATACTCTGCTTGTTCATTGCTCAGGCTGTTGATTGATGATTCGTTAGCACTTGCAGAGGTTTCATCAGCAGTTGTTATGTTGCTGTTTACATATGTAGCCTGACCCAGCTCTTTTGAAGTGTTTGAAACCGTTACACCGCTGTTGTCTGACAACTGCCAGTTAAGATAAACTGCTGCCGACAGCGCAAAGACCAGCGATGCAAGTAGAATATGATGTTTTTTGATTTTCATTTGTGCCTCCTGAGTTAATTAAGTTTTGATATACAGACCTTGGTGCTGGGAATATTCAGCGCCGTAGTCAGAAGTTCTGTTATACATTCACGTACTAAAGCAGAATCGGCCCCTTCACAGGCTACAACCACACCTCTCACTTTAGGCTCGTTGATTTTCTGTAGTGTTTTTCCATCGTCCAAATATATGTACTCGTATGAATTTTCCAGTGTAAGCAATATCTGAGCATTGCCTGCTCCCTCAACACTTGTTACCATATTCAGGATTTCGTCTGACAGAGCATTCTGATAGCTCTGTGTGTTGAATCCGCTGTCTTTTACAGCTTTATTATCAGACTCAAAGGTTGAACTGAAAAACAACAAAGCAATAGCTACAACACCGATGATAATAACAATTGTCCGCACCTTTTCTGTTGCAAGTAAATCCTTGATTTTCTGTTTATTGTTCATATTATTTCTCCGTAATCTTTGGAACGATCCCAACCGAATTGCTGATGATATTTTCTATTTCATCTGCTTTGTCCATATCAGCTTTGTTTATATATATATTCATTTGTCTGATATATATACCTTTATTTTCATCAACACCAAGCACAGTTGTAATATTATCAGTGGTTATATTTGCTTGTTTTAATAACACATCGACATAACTGTTAATATAGTCTCCTGTGGTTTTAAGCACTTGTTCGTCACAAAGCTGTGAATACTCAGTATTATTTATGCTTTGTTCTGTTTTAAGCGCATTAATATCAAACTCACTTACAAGAGTTACAACGGGCGAAACAAGACAGCAAAGAGCGAATACACCTATTACCAGTGATAGAATCTTTGTAGTATTGCCTGATGGTGTGATCATTTTTACGAGCGCACACACAACAAGGCAACAGCACAAAGAGGTGGCACAGATATACACAGATTCACTCATGATGTACTACCTCCCACAGTAATAATCAAAGCAGTTGAAATAATATATAGTGCCATAATACAGATGATAACAGCAAAAAGTACACTTAATACCGTAGAAACACCTGATAACATCTGTACAGGTAAGCTCAGATTTATCATCTGAGCAAAGGTTTTGCAGAGATTTACAGAGAAGAGCCATAACAAAAGACGTATAATTACAGGCAAAAACACTGCCGAAACAGCAAAAATTACAAATACTCCCATTCCGTTTTTGAGGATATTCAAACTACCCTGTACAGTTTTATACGCTTCTGCCAAAGCAGTACCCACAACAGGGATAAAGGAGGAAACTGTGTATCTGACAGCACGTGTAGAAACAGAGTCGATTGAAGTTGCTATAAGTGTTTTAAATGTCAATAGAGCAGAAAATATAGTAAAGGAAAAAGACAAAAGCCATTTAACCGTTTTTGAGAAAAATGCTGTAATACCGCTTAAATTCACCTGAGGTACAATGGTACCGCACAGGCTTACGCCAAGAAACACATTAAGAAAAGGTGTGATTACCTTATCACAAAGCTGAGATATTCCCTGCGCAACTACAACCATAATGGCATAATATCCTGAACTGCTGAGGCTTTTGCCACAAGAAACGAGCACAGCAGTCATTATAGGCAGGAAAGCCAGCATAAAATCAGTAGCACTGCTTATTACTGCAGTAGCAGTGTCAATTACTTCAGTTGCAGGGACTACAAGTGCACAGGCAAGGCAAAGAGCACACACAACAGAGAGGACTTCCCTCAGAGTATCCCCTGTAACGCTATGAGAAAAGCCATCAAATAATGCGTATATCAGTATAACCGCTACTATCATACAGAAGGATTTGAGAACACCTGCACTCTGTTCTTTCACAGCAGATAATATACTGTTCGTTATAGTAGATACAGTTACATTCTCAAGTGTGTTACTGCCGATATCAGTAATTCCCATATCAGACAATGTGCCCTTTGCACTTTGAGGAAGTTTGTCATATAAAGAGCTGAGATTTAAAGATTCCTGCAACACATCAGTGGTTATCTGCTCAGATATTTCAGACTCTTTTTCATCGGCACTGACGGTTATAACTCCTGCGAAGAATAATATGAGCAAAACAATAGCAAAGCATAAAACACGTCTTTTCATACTGCACCTCCTGACAACGCAAGCGATAGTGACAGGAATTCATTAAATAGCGGTAAAGCAGTGACAAGTACGCATATTCTGCCTGACATAAGGATAACTGAGGAAAGGGCACACTGTGATGCATCCTTGCAACAATCACAGGTAAACTCGGTAATAAAGCATATACCAACACATTTCAAAAGTATTTCTATGTATTTTACATCAAGAGCGGATTTTGCAAAAATATCCTCAATACCGCTTATTGCGATTAACACAGATGATATCAAATACGCAAGAATAAGGGTTACACTGCAAACGGTGAGAATGAGTGAGTACTCTGCGTTATGCTTCTTGAGAAGCACCGCAAGCACTGAGCTTACTACAGCAGCAACGCATACACTTATTATGTTCAAAATCCAAACACCTGCTTTATGGTATCAAACAGGTCGCTTATTTCATTAATTATCATCATCAGAGCAACCACAAGTCCTGCGATGGTTGTGAGTAATGCCTGGTCTTCACGTCCGCTTCTGATTAATAATTGATTAAGAACTGCCACAATGATACCTACAGCGGCAATCTTAAAAATCATATCAACGTCCATAAGCACCTCAAACAATCATTAAAGTTATTACACACCCAAGAGAAAAGCCGAGAATCTTATATAGTCTGCCGGAAGTTTTCTCTTTTTCCTTTGCGTCTTCAAGGGATTCTTTAAACAGTTCACAATACAGATCACAGTTAGCAATCTGCCCTTCAATATCGGTGACACCCAATCCGCTTGAAAACTTTATTAAAAGTTCTTTATCATTACTGTTCAGACAAAGTTCATTTGGTAGTGAATTCACTGTTTTTTGCCAATGTGACAAAAGATTATCTGAATCTGTGTAACAATCAACAAAAGTTTCAAAGCCCTTTATGCTGCCGAAGCTATCTTGTATAATCCTGCTTATTTCAAAACCGCCGAATGTAATCAGAGACTTCATTCTGGTTATTGAATCCACTACTGACTCAAGGGCTTTCTTACGGATTGTAAGCTTCTGAGAAATTATGAAGCCATAAAGAGTTGTTGTTATAATGAACACAAGGCATAGAATAACCTTAAACACTTCCAAACTCCTTCAGTGTAAACTGTTCTTTAATAATACAAGGCTTATCCCTGCCACTTAAAAACACAAACTCTTCGAAAGCACCTGTACTAAGAATCTCCTTAATTATTTTTTTAGAAATAAGCTCTTCTTTATTATCAGCGTGAATAGTAGCAACAAAACGCACACCGCTGTTTAACCCGTGAAGTATGGCTTTTACATCCTGAAGGCTACCGATTTCATCACAGACTATGTACTGCGGAGATAATGACCGCACTGCCTGCTCTATTGCATCAACACGGGGATATGAATCAAGCACATCGCACATTCCGATGTCGTTCTGACTTATTCCCTGGCAAACACTTGCAAGCTCTCCTCTTGTATCAACAAGTGAAACTCTGTTTGAATACTGTGTAGATAAAAGCCGTGCCATATCCCTAATTAAAGTGGTCTTTCCGCTACAAGGGCTACCGCAAATAAGAAGACCGCCTTTTCTTCTTACGAACTTCTGAGCAAGCTTCTCAGCACAACCCTTTATCTGTCGGGATATTCGAATAGAAACTGTTGATATATCACGAACATTATGTATTGCCCCTGATGTCATAACGGCTGTTCCTGCAATTCCCACTCTGTGACCACCCTTGATAGTAATAAAGCCTTCTTTGATTTCGCTTATATGTGAATATACAGAATATCCGCAGACGTTATTAAAGCACTCAGTTATCTCCTGAGAAGTTGAAATAACAAGGTCCTGAGAATTATATTCCTCAGTCAGACAACCTGTCTTTGCTAGATACATCTGTCTGTTTCCTGTGTATACACATACAGGTCGGTTACTCCTGAGAACAATATCCTGTATCTTTTCAGCTTGTGATCCTATGGCGATGTTTAGCTTTGAACGTAATACAGGAGGGATAACACGTAATGCCGACTGAAAAGAGTTGGTTTGATTATCGTTCATTTTCATCATCCTTTCACTAACCTATATGAAAGCAAGTCCCAAGTTATGACAAGCTGTAAAAGACAAAACAAAACGCCTGAGGTTCAAAACAAACCTCAGGCATATAAAATAAATATTTAATTAATCCTTACTCACAGGAGTTACAACAGGTTTTCCGTAGCTATCCAAAAGAACAGTGAGTCCTCCTGCATAGCCTGATGAATGAAACAGATAATTTACTCCTGTTTCTTTATCAACCCAAATTTCTGTTGAGCCCATTCCCTGAGAATAGATCTTTTCAAATCTTTTATCACTCATAGTAATTCTCCTATATCAACTCTTCGCTTTCTATCATTGAAAGCAATTGTTCTTCGGATATTACGGTTACACCCAATGTCTGTGCTTTTATGAGTTTGCTACCTGCATCCTCGCCTGCAAGCACATAAGAGGTCTTCTTGGAAACAGAAGACGAAGTCTTTCCGCCGTTTTGCTCAATTAGAGCTGATGCGTCGGAGCGTGTCATAGTAGGAAGTGTACCGGTCAGCACAAAGATTTTGCCTTCAAATATAGCAGATGCAAGCTGTTTTTGCTCACCCTTCATCTGAACTCCTAAGGAGCGGAATTCATCAATAAGTGCATGGGTGTTGTCTAGAGAAAAGTAAGTAAAAGCACCCTGAGCCATTACTTCTCCAAAGCCTTCTATAGAAAGTAAATCTTCAACTTTTGCGTTGAGGATAGCTTCCATAGACCCGAAATGCTCGCAGAGAACCTTTGCAATCTTCACACCAATATGACGAATACCGAGTGCGTACACAAAGCGGTGCAGTTCTCTTGTCTTGGATTTTTCAATTGAGTCTATAAGATTCTGGGCAGATTTTTCGCCCTTTCTGTCAAGGGATGATATATCCTCTGATTTAAGTCTGTATATATCTGCAGGTGATTTTATGAGACCGCTATTAACAAGCTGTTCAAGAACAGCCGGACCCATGCCGTCAATATCCATAGCATCACGGGAAACAAAATGGATAAGATGACGCATAAGCTGGGCAGGACAGTCAGTATTTGTACAACGATATACAGCTTCTCCATCTTCTTTAGCAATAGGACTTGAGCAGGAAGGACAAACCTCGGGGAATCTATACTCTACAGAATTTTCTGCGTGACTTACAACAGAAACAACCTCAGGGATAATCTCACCAGCTTTTCTGATGATAACTGTGTCACCGATTCGGATATCCTTTTCACGTATAAAATCCTCATTATTAAGAGTAGCACGCGAAACTGTAGAACCTGCAAGAAGTACTGGCTCAAATATACCTACAGGGGTAACTGCACCTGTTCTGCCTACGTTGAGTTCTACATCAAGGAGAACAGTGGCTTTTTCCTCAGGTGGGTATTTATAAGCTTCTGCCCATTTGGGGTATTTGGCGGTACTGCCGATAAGTTTTCTGTGTTCAAAGCTGTCAACCTTCACTACAGCGCCATCAATACCGTACTCAAGCTCACCGCGCAGATTGCCGATTCTTTCTATCTCCTCAATAACTTCATCAATATTCCGGAAGGTATTATAAAAAGGAGCGGTAGGAAACCCAAGCTCTGTCAGATAATCAAGAGACTGCTTATGAGAAAAAACTGTTGCACCCTCTACCTGCTGAATATTAAAAATGAAAATATCCAGAGATCGTTTAGCGGTGATTTTGCTATCCTTCTGTCTGAGAGAGCCTGCCGCAGCATTACGGGGGTTTTTGAAGGGCTTTTCACCGTTATCAAGCTGTTCGTTGCAAAGGCGTTCAAAGGTTGCAAAGGACATATAGACCTCGCCTCTTACCTCAAGATATTCAGGAGCATTCTCTATATACTTAGGAAGTGAGCTGATTGTCATCAGATTTTCTGTAACATCTTCACCAGTTGTGCCGTCACCTCGTGTTGAACCGCGGAAAAAAGCACCATTTCTGTATTCGCAGGAAACAGAAAGTCCGTCAAACTTTGGTTCTACAATGTATGTGGGGTCCTTTACAACATCTCTGACCTTGCGATCAAAGTCCCTGAGTTCATCATGTGAAAAGGCATCGTGAAGACTTTCCATAGGTACCTGATGCACAACAGGAGAAAACTTAACTGACCTGTTGCCTCCTATATGAGAAGTGGGAGAATCGGAAGTTTTAAGTTCAGGGAACTCTTCTTCGATGTTTTCAAGCTCACGCAGGAGCATATCATACTCAAAGTCTGAAATCTCAGGATTATCCATGTTATAATATCTGTCGTTATGATATTCAATCAGTTGCCTGAGCTCCTGAGCACGGGCTGCGGCTTCAATAAAAAGCATATATTAACCTCGCTATCACTTATTTACAGCAGATGTTCCTCTCTCACGGAGATATGTTGATTCAAGGTCTGCCAGATGAAGCTTAACTGCCAGAGGATATTTCTCATAAGCTTGACTGAGAGTAAAGCCTTGACTGTCATCAAAACTACCCATATGCCAACGAATAGCCATAGCCTCGTCAAGGTGCAAACGCATAAAACGCTCAACAAGAAAAACAGACTTTTCACCATGACCGAAGGGAAATTTATCTTCAATAGAATAGAAAGGCTGTTTTTCCCACTGGCCCGTGAGCTCGTTCTTAACATTTCTGGTTGAGATTTTATAAAACTCCGCCTTGCAGACATCGTGTAAAAGTGCACAGATAGCAAAACTTTCTACAGAGTCTACACCCTCCTCAAAGTGCTTCTCCATCATTGTATTGAATACGCTGACAGAGTGCATTACAAGTCCGTTTTCACATGCACAGTGATATTTGGTGCTTGCAGGGGCTGTGAAAAAATCTGTGTTCATAAGCCAGTTAAGAAGCTCTTTAGCACCGGGTCTATGAACATTTTCAGTAAAAATCTTAATAAATTCGTCTTTTGCTGTCATAACTAACACCTCACAGAAGTTCCGGATTATATATAGCACGTTCACCGCCTATAAACTTAGGACGGGTACGTGCACAGATAACTATGGCTTCACCGATTGTCCGTGTTGCAGTTTTAACAGGTACTGCAGTTGAACGAAGGTGCATACCGATAAGAGTGCCACCCACATCCATACCTGCGTCAGCTTTGATACTCTCAACCATAACAGGGTCATCAAAGAGAGAATATGCCAGAGTAGCGCTGGCACCGCCTGCGTGTGCATGAGGCACAACGTTCACAATATCAAGTCCTTGCTTCAGAGCAACGGCACGTTCAACAACAAGTGCACGGTTTAAATGCTCACAGCACTGTGCCACAAGAAAGATACCGCGGCTTTTAAGCTCAGGTAGTAGAACATCATAAAGTGCCTTTGCCGCGTCTGCACTTGATGCAGTGCCAATATGGTTGCCGCAAATTTCGCTTGATGAGCAACCAAGTACAAACACTGAGCCTTCTGAAAGATTTGCTTTATTCAGAAGTTCTGATATAACAGAATAAGTATCCTCTGAAATTTTATCAATAAAACTTTTTTCTAACATAATAATTCCTCGCTTAAATAAAACAGGCATCCCCTAATAATAGAGGATGCCCATAAATCAGCAATAATTATTCCTCGGTAGCTTCCTCAGCAGGAGCTTCCTCAGCAGGAGCTTCCTCAGCACCCTCTGCCTCAGGCAGAAGAGCTCTAACGGAAAGGCTTACACGCTTCTTGTCGAAGTCGATACCAACAATCTTTGCCTCAAGCTCATCACCAACAGCAACTACATCCTGGGGCTTCTCAACGTGCTGGTTGGAAAGCTGAGAGATGTGAATGAGACCGTCAATGCCGGGGATGATTGTAGCAAATGCACCGAATGTTGTGATACCTGCAACCTTAACCTTGCATACTGTACCTTCGGGATAGTCACGACGGAGGATCTCCCAAGGATTATCCTCTGCCTTCTTGTAACCGAGAGAAATCTTGCTTGTCTCGGTGTTGAAGTCCTTAACGTATACCTCGATTGTATCGCCAACACTTACAACCTCAGAGGGATGCTTGATTCTGGACCAGCTGAGCTCGGAGATGTGAATCATACCGAATACACCGCCAAGGTCAACGAAAGCACCGTATGTTGTCAGGGACTTAACAGTACCTGTGTATGTCTTGCCAACCTCGATAGCCTCCCAGAATGCAGCCTTGAACTCGCTGCGCTGATCTCTAAGAACGCTCTTGATGGAGCCAACGATCTTCTTACGTCTGCCACGCTGGGAAACCTCAAGAAGTCTGAACTCTACCTCTGTGTGAAGAAGAGGAGTGAGATCGTCCATACGAACGATAGATGCCTGAGATGCAGGAATGAACACACGGTTGTTGCGAGCAAATACGATAACACCGCCGTTTACAACCTCGATAACCTCACCTGTGAGAACTGCGTTCTCCTCAGCAAGCTTCTCGAGCTCATCCCAATCTTTCTTTGCGTCAACTCTACGCTTGGAGAGCATGATTGTACCCTCAACGTCGTTGGTCTTCATGATAAGGAGTTCTACCTCATCACCAACAGCCACGAAATCGTGGGGATCGCTTACAGGGCCGAAAGAAAGCTCATCAGCAGGAATAAAGCCAGCCTGCTTTCTGCCGACATCAACATATACCTCTGTGGGAGTTATGCTGATAACAGTACCCATTACCCTCTCGTTTGTATTTAAGCCTTTGAGGTTCTCTTCCAGAAGAGCCTCAAAATCTTCAGTTTCGTTTGTTACACCGGACTTGGTCATTTCATCCATTTTATCCAGTACCTCCTTTATAATCCTTGCAGGAGTGGAAGCTCCCGCAGTTACACAAGCCGTACAAGCATTGCTTAATCTTTCCGATGAAAGTTCTGAAGCTGTTTCAATCCATAGGGTATCAGGGCAGACCTTACTGCAAAGCTCGTAGAGTTTAGCGGTATTAGAGCTTTTCCTGTCACCTATGACTATCATCAGTTCAGTTGATTTCGCCAGATTTTCGGCTTCCGCCTGACGACTATGCGTAGCACTACATATTGTAGCAAATATTTCTGGATTTGTACAGACTTTTTTTATTGTTTTATAACATTTTTTCCACTCTTTTTCGCTGAAAGTTGTCTGAGCCACAAAAATTGCTGTATTATAATTCTCAGGTGGAATATTGGCGAATAAATCCAGTAACTCTTCTTCGTTCTTGTAGGTATAGCACGCAACCTTTGAGTGTCCCATTATCCCCTGAACCTCAGGGTGAGAACAATCGCCTGCTATAAAAACAGACTTATTCTTATCAGAATCAGCGGAAGAAACTATGTTATGAATCTTGGAAACAAAGGGACAGGTTGCATCACAGCAATCTATACCCAGAGACTCAATTTCATCCATAACATCACGAGAAACACCGTGAGAACGAACAACCAAGGTCGCACCCTTTGGTGTCTGAGAGGGCGTATCCACTGTAACCACTCCCCTGCTTTTGAGCTCGTTTACCATTTCGGTATTATGGATAATGGGTCCGAGAGTCGCAACCTTCTTGCCTTCATCAAGAAGTGAATACACCATCTTGATTGCACGATTCACACCGAAACAAAAGCCTGCAGTTTTAGCGAGTTTTATTTCCATATTTATCTCTCTCCCACATTACTGCGATTTTTTCCATAAGCTGACGGGAAGCTTCACGATATTCACGTGGACCTCCGTTTACAATTCCAAGCTCCTGAACAGTAACGGGTTCACCGAAGGAAATGTATCTGCGAGAGAAGAAATGCTTCTTCTTTGTTCTGTAAGTAATGGATACAGGCACAATTTTGCAATCCATCTGATGAGCAATCATAACAGCACCGCTTTTAGGACGGAGAAGCTCACCTGTTTTTGAACGTGTTCCTTCAATAAAAATTCCGAGGCATTCTCCATCATCAATGATGCTCTTGGCATAATTTACGGAGTCCCAGTCTCCCTTGCCGCGATTCACAGGGAACGCCCCAAGTTTTGTAAGCAGCCAACGTGTGAAGCCGTTTTCAAAAAGCTCCGCCTTTGCCATAAATCTGATACGTCTCTTCTGAGCGATACCCACAAGTATAGGGTCAGGACCAGAAATATGGTTGCCTGCGAAAATATAGCGACCGTCTTCAGGGATTTTATTGGCATTTGTATATTTAAAGCGATAAACAGGCCACAGAACAACCGCTGCAACCCATTTCATCACAGTGTAAAATTTCTTGTTGTATTTTACTTCTTTCACTTGCTATTCTCCTCTATTGTCTTGATAAGAAGTGCAATTGATTCCTCAAGGTTCAGATTGGAGGTGTCTACAATAATGCTGTCTTGTGCAGGCTTTAGGGGTGCAATAGGTCTGTTCATATCGTTATTATCACGCTCGATTACATCAGCAAGAACATCCTCATAAACAGCCTGCTCACCCTTTGCAATAAGCTCATCGTATCTTCTGCGGGCTCTGATCTCGGCTGAAGCTGTGAGGAAAATCTTAACCTTGGCATCAGGGAGAACAACAGTGCCGATATCTCTGCCGTCCATAATAACGTCAGAAGCCTTTGCCATATCTCGCTGAAGGTTAAGAAGAAAAGCTCTGACCTCAGGAATGGCAGAAACACGGGAAGCAGCCATTGAAACCTGCTCTGTACGGATAAGACCTGATACATCCTCGCCGTTGAGAATTACAAGCTGATTCTTATTTTCATCTCTTGCAAGTGAAACCTCAATCTCAGAAAGAAGTTCAACAACAGACTGGGAATCTGCAGGATCTACACCCTTGCGGATAGTATATAGACCGATTGCACGGTACATGGCACCTGTGTCAACATAGATAAAGCCAAGGTGCTTTGCAGCAGCCTTTGCGATAGTGGATTTGCCTGCACCTGCAGGTCCGTCGATAGCAATTGCGATAGACATAATAATTACTCCTATTAATAAATTCTGTATTTAAAGCAGTGTTTAAGAATTATAAACTGCCCATGTACCAGCGAGTCTGCCGGTTGAAAATGCAATTTGTAGGTTGAATCCTCCTGTATAGGCATCAACATCAATAACTTCACCACAGAAATAAAGACCTGAACAAAGTTTACTCTCCATTGTGGCAGGGTCAATCTCTGAGGTTTTGACACCGCCTCGTGTGATTATTGCCTCGTCAATGGGTCGAGTATCTGTTATTGTGAATCTGAAGTCCTTGAGGAGATTCACAAAGGTGTGCCTTTGCTCCTTAGTGATACTGTTGCATCGGGTTGCAGGGTCTATGCCAGAACGACGGATGACAACAGGTATCATTGAGCTTGGCAACAAATCGGAAAGAGAGTTAGAAAACTCCCTGTTCTTGTATTTATCGAAGTCACGAAGAAGACGTGAATCCAACTTTTCAAAATCCAATGCCGGTTTTAAGTCGATGGAGATTGTATATTCTCTGCTCTTTACATCTTTGATGTGAGCACTTGAGCTGAGTATGGTAGGACCTGATAGTCCGAAGTGAGTGAACAGAAGCTCACCGAAATCGCTGTATACTTCCTTGTTGTTTCTGAAAAGCTTAACTCCAACATTACGAAGAGACAAACCTTGCATATCTTTTGAGTCTCTTAAATCCTCTGCTTCACAGCACAAAGGAATAAGAGAAGGCTCAGGGCTTATAACTGTGTGTCCTGCCTGACGTGCAAATTCATACCCGTCACCTGTGGAGCCTGTAAGCGGATAAGAACATCCGCCTGTAGCTATGATGGCTGCATCACACTCATATTCCTTGCCTGTGCTGTCTACAACACCTTTGACCTTGTTATCAGAAATAATAAGTTTCTTTACAGAATTAGCAGATATAACCTTTGCACCGCTTTTATGCGCAAAACGCTCAAGCGCAGATACAACATCAGTAGCTTTATCAGACTGAGGAAACACACGATTACCTCTCTCTGTTTTAAGAGAAAGACCGAGAGATTCAAAAAAAGCCATAGTATCTGCACAATCAAAGTTACTTATGGCACTGTACATAAAACGAGGATTTGTATTGACGTTTTCTATGAAAACGTTCTGGGTGCAGTTATTGGTGATATTACATCTACCTTTACCTGTAATGCAGAGTTTTCTGCCGATTCGTTTGTTTTTTTCAAAAACAATAACATCAGCGCCGAGCTCCGAGGCGGTACCAGCCGCCATAAGTCCTGCGGCACCGCCGCCTATTATTATAATTCTGCTCATATTACTTTTTATCGTTCTGATGAGTGCTTGTATATACACCCTGCTCGTTCCATACAGTTTCCAAAGTTGCAAAGGTTTCTTTTACTTCCTCTTTATTCTTGATAACTGTAGCAACAATCAGCGCATTGATAAGTGATAAAGGTGCAACAAGGGAATCAACAACAGATGCCATATCGCTGCGTGCAATAAGAACGGAGTCGGCACTCTCAGCAAGAGGCGACATCATACTATCGGTGATTGCAATTGTAGAAGCACCTCTGGAGGCTGCAAAATCCATAGCACTTGCGGCAGTTTTGGAGTATCTTGGGAAGCTGATACCGATGATAGCATCCTTATCGGATATACGAAGCAAAGCCTCATACATACCTGAACGGCTTGCGGTTGTAACAATATGGACGTTACCCAGTATTAAATCAAAATAATATCCGAGAAAACCTGCAAGGGAGCTGGCAGAACGAGTGCCGAAGATGTAAATGTTCTCAGCAGTTGTGATAGCTTCTACAGCACGGTCAAAATCCTCGTGAGAGGTTTCCTCCAGTGTTCTGCGGATTTTCTGGATATCCTGATTAAGAACACATTCAAGCACATCTCCGTCACCAATTTTTGCGGCAGTAACCTCAATTCGCTGAACCGATGTAAGCTTGTCCTTTATCATTTCCTGCATAGCCTTCTGAAGCTGAGGATAGCCTGCATAACCAAGCTCTGTTGCAAAACGTACAACTGTACTCTCGCTGACACCAACAATCTCACCCAGTCTTGAAGCGGTGAGAAAAGCCGCCTGGTCATAATGCTGTTCAATAAATTCAGCTATAAGCTTATGTCCCTTGGAAAGAGAGGACATTTTAGAATCTATTCTGACTAAAAGATGAGTTTCCATAGTTATACCTCGCTGATAAATCTATATATTATTTTACCACAACGTCGAGTAAAGTTCAATGATTTTTGCAGGATTTATTTCTTACTTTTGCAATTTTTATAAGAATATAAGATATTTACACGAATTTTCTTTCATTTCTCTCATATTTTGCAACAAATAAAAATAAACGTCGGTAATGAAACCGACGTTTGATATGCTTATTTACCACAGAAAACATCCTGTGCGTTTTGCTCAAGAGTTGAAATTATTCCTGCTCCACATTTGTTTTTTATATATTCAAGTGCCTGAGTAATTGCAAGGGGTGAATTGCGGGTCATAGAATGTGCATCGCTTGAAAGCACATGAATGTACCCGTCCCTGAGAAGATTTATAAGCTTTCTCTTGGTTGAAAACTGAGTAAAGGACAATGCGTTTGATTGAATTATAAGACCCATGTAAATTAGTTCTGCGATTTTATTCTTGTTCTTCATAAGATAAGGATAACGCTCAACATGAGGTATCACAGGGATAATACCTCTGTCTTTGAGAGTTTGTATCATACGCAAAGTGTTCTCTAAAAAATGAGAATTATAAGAGAACTCTGTTATCATATAATGTGTTCCCTCTATGCACAGAGGAGTCAGGTCTCTTTCTTCTGAAAAAAGGTATTTTGTCACATACACCTCAGCGCCAAGTTTGACATTAACTCCCTTTGGTACACAAGGCAGAAATGATTCTGCTGACTCAGCTCTGCGAGCTAAAAAATCCTCAATACTCTCATGATGTGTATAAAAATGAGGAGTAAGACAGATGTTCTTAACCCCTTGCTCACTTAAGGCGTTGATGAGCTCCAGAGCATCCTTGGTTGTTTTTGCGCCGTCATCAACTGCAGGTAATATATGGGTATGAAGGTCATATGTAACTTTCATTTAATCTTCCTCTTTTTCAACAGGAATGAGTTTATAAACCTCAGCAACCCGGTCACGCTGCCAGAGCATAGGAGTTACCCTCATAGAAAAGCCGTAGCCGTTATCACAAGCCCAATCAAAGGGTTTAGCCTGAGGTATGCCGTAAATTGCAAGGAGGGTCATGATTATACCGCCGTGAGTAACTATGGCACAATCGGTGTTTCCTGTCTTAATAAGACCGTCTACTATATTCTGGAAAACAAGACAGATACGTCTTGTGAAATCATCGTTTGACTCGCCCTTGGGAGGAGTTGCCCCCTCGTCACCAGCAAGCCAGCTTTCAAACAAAGGATCGCCCTTCATCTGCTCTGCAGTTTTGCCCTCCCACAGACCGAAGTTCATCTCTGTGAGTTCATCGATAACAATGGGATTTACGTGGGGATAAAGCACCTGACAAGTCTGAGTACAGCGCTTTAAGGGGCTGGTGAAAATAACAGGTGCGTAGGGGTATTTATGAGTGTTATCAAGTTCCTTGAGGGTTCTTACACCATCCTCTGAAAGTTCAGGGTCTGTAACACCAATATATGCACCCTTGTTGGTTTCTTCGATTGCGCCATGTCTGATAAAATGAATATAATAAGATTTCAAGAACATATCCTCCAATTTCACTTTACACATTGTAAAGAATGTATTATACTAACTGTATAGAAAGGCGGTAATGATATGAACAGGGATTTTCCGAGAATTATAACAATGTTGAGAAAAGAAAAGAAACTGAGCCAGAAACAGGCTGCAGAGGAACTGGGAATTTCTCAGGCTTTGCTCTCTCATTACGAAAAAGGAATCCGCGAGTGCAGTCTGGATTTTGTAGTCAAAGTTGCTGAATACTACAGAGTATCATGTGACTTTCTACTGGGAAGAACACCTGAAAGGTCAGGTGCAACACTTAATTTTGACGATATTCCTGATGTAGATGAGTCGGTTGAAGAAAATATCAAGGGTAGTTCACTGGTGCCCTTGCTAAACAAGAAAATCCTGTGCAACACTTTAAGTGTTATTTTTGATATGCTGTCAAAGAACAAGAATAAGCAACTGACAGCAGATGTGTCTAATTACCTTATGCTTGGTGTATACAAGGTTTTTCGTTCATTATACTCTGCAAACTCAAAAAACGAGCAAACCATGTTCTCTGTAAAAAAAGCATTGTATCACGGCTACTGCGATTCGTATATGGCAAGATTTTCTGCAAAATATGAATACACAACAAGCAGTGATTGTGATAATGAAAATGAAATAAAACTTAAGAATACAGAATACTCCTCTGAATTATTATCTCAGGAATATCCAAAAGAGTCAAGTTCATTATTCAATTTAATTCAGCACGCAGAAAGTAAAATCAGAACAAAAACAAGCAAAATGTAATTGCATATACAGAAGCACTTTTGAACGTTGATTCAAAAGTGCTTTTGTTATATTATCAGTTTGAATTTTCAGGACCGGCGCTGACTACAAGGTAAATGGGAACATCAAGGGAAACTATATCCCCTGCATCATGTTTATTATAGTCAATAACCTTGCCTGCCTGAATCTTATCGCTGTGCACAATGGAAGTGTCCTGATATACCACAAAGCCTAATTCAGTGAGCTTTGAAACAGCGGAGGCTAAAGACATATCCTCTACATTAGGTAACGTAGCAGCCTTGGGACCACGGCTGACCTTGAAAGTAACAGCAAAGCCGTTATCAGCATCAAGGGGTGTACCCTCAGGGAAGCTCTGGGACATAATGACACCTTCATCGAACATATCGGAATAGCCGTCATCCGCATTGGAATAGGCATCCTTGTATGCAATGATACCCTTTGCAGAAAGCTCAGCTCGAACCTGTTCAAAGTCCTTGCCTACGTAATTTTTCAGTGTCTCACCTGTCCAATCCTCATCAGAAACAGTAGGTTGCTGAGTTGAAGGAACAGTTGTAGACTGTCCAACGTCAGGATCGTTGGTTGTGACAGTATTATTTATAATCATAATTCCAATCCAAAGGAAAATCAGTGAAGCGATTACAGTAACAATAATACCAACGGATATTGGTGACATACCAAAATTCTTTTTCTTTGGTTTTTCGGTACGTGCCATGCTGGCAGTACGGCTGATTTCCTCCTGAATGGCCTTTACTGTGGGAGCAACAGACAGCTGAGAACGTAAATCGCCGAAGTCGATGATACGTTCCTCACGCTTAACCTGCAAGCCGTTTGCAAGAGCGGAAACCACATGAGGAGGAAGTCTCTTCACAGTGCTTGTACTCATAAGCAGTGCACCGTCAGAGAGTCGTTCCTTGGCACTTGCAGGAAGAGCACCTGTCAGTGCATAGAAAAGAGTTGCTGTAAAGCCATAGATATCGGTGATGTTATCTATGGGGAAGCTGTTCTCATACTGTTCAGGAGCAGCACAACCTGTAAAAAGCTGAGATTTTAAGGATGTGCCACGTCTGCGCTCGTTAATTGTAGCAAAACCTAAAAGCAGAGCTTTGCCTGATGTAGTAATATAAAGATTAGAGGGAGATATAGCATAGTGGCCGTAACCATGCTTATGCAAAGCCTCCAGAAGTGAGATAACAGGCATAAAAAGAGGACGTGCTATCTCCCACTCAAGATGGCCGTTATTACGGGTTACATACTCTTCAAAAGAGATAAGCTCCTCATATTCTTCAACAACATAGCAGGTATTGTTAGCTCTGAAGATATCTGTGATAACATTCATAGCAGACATATCACGCAAGGTTGAGAGAAAACTGAAGAATTTTTCAAACTCTGCAATGAGTCTTTCATAGGTTTCCTGCTTAGAGGAATCAACCAAAACCTTCACAGTGCCTTCTGAGCGGCTATAGTAGCCTACAGGCAGGAATTCACGGATAAGAACAGTTGAAGAAGTTTCTCTGTCAAAGCCGATATAAAGTGTGCTTTCACCATTTGTTTCAATGTTTCTGCCTACGACATAGCGTTTATCAAGAACAGCACCATAAGGCAGGAAAGGTGCGGACTGTGTACGTGAATTATCAAAACCGCAATCGGGACAGATAACCTCGTTGCCGATTTCGTGCATACAGCCTATGCATAATGACATATAATCATCTCCTGTTGATACGCAACACATACTTATAATTATAGTGATTATATTATACCACGACATATTCTTAAAAAGCAAGAATCTAGACTGTTACATAATTTACAGTTTTGTTATTGAATTGGTAGGTTTAACTAATTACTATTGACACATAAAAATATAGCTGTTACTATAAAATTGTTGATAACAACAAAACAATAAGGAGGTCTTACCATGAAAAAAACACTGTCACTAATTCTTGCAATCACTCTGTTTATGCTCATATTTACAGCCTGCGGCACAGGCACAACGTCATCTGGAGGAAACTCAGGAGCAAAGATTGACCCTGCAGTTACAGGCATCTGGTACGGCCCGGAGGGCATTCCTCAACTGGACATTTCTGAAGACGGAACAGGACTTATTGCTTATTTATCAAAGGCGGTTGAAGCAACTTTCAGTACATCTGATAATGTACTTACTGCTGATTGCAGTGAATACTATTTAAGCGGCAAATACGAAGTTTCTGATGACAGAATGACTGTTACCACAGAATATGACAATGAAACTTACAACTTGGTTTTCACAAGAGAAATGGTTGTAATTCCTGAAGAAATCAAAGGAAATCATATATACAATATAGGTGAAAAGGCTTACGAAGTTATTATAGATGATGATGGTGCAATCTGCAAAGGAATCCCCTATCCGCCTTCTGAGGATTATACTGAAACTGAAATTTATCTAACATACGAAACCATTAATAGCGACCCAAGTCCAAGCGGTGTCAGCAGCGAAACAGAAACAACAGCCCCTGAACTTACGATTAACAAGAAACCGCCTCTCGGGGCTTTTACTAATAACAAAACAGATGATTCAGACTCAACAGATACCACAAAAGCAAAAGAAGAAACAAGTACAGGCTCTATAACAAACACTGCAAAACCCGAAACAGACGAAAAAGATAAAAAAGATTTACCTGTCCCCGAAAAAATCGGCACTGATGGGGAGAATGTGTATGTGGTTGTTAACGATGAAAAAATCCAGACAACAAAGGGCGGAGGCTCAATTGTAGGAACATGGACTTCAGAACAGCAAACCGGTACAGCCTATATTTTCGGATACACAGACACGTTCGATTATACCCAGACCTTTACATTCAATGCTGACGGCACAGGCACAGTAACAGCGTTAATCTTCCCCGGTACACTGACCTGGTCACTTGAGGGCAACAGACTTGATTTAACAATCTCAATGCTCGGAGATACAGAAAGCGGTTCTGCTTACATAACACTTCTTGGTGATGTTATGTATCTGGAAAACCACAAAGGTGATCTTTACGCATTATCAAGACAATAAACCATAAAAATCATACCCACTGCATTTTAGTGTGCAGTGGGTATTTTTAATACTTAAATATCGTTATTAAGAAGGTCTGCGTAGGACTCACGCTGGATTATGACACGGCTGTAGCCGTCCTTGACCATAACCATTGCAGGTCTTGGAATTCTGTTGTAATTGGAAGCCATTGAGTAATTATACGCACCTGTGGTGAGTACCGCGAGAATATCGCCAACCTGAGGGTCTGTAATAGAAACACCCTCCTGAACGAGGTCACCGCTTTCACAGCATTTACCAGCAATAGTGACGTTGTTCATTACTTCACCCTGTGCTTTTGAGGCATTGATAACAGTATATTCTGCTTGATAGAGAGCATAACGGATATTATCAGCCATACCGCCATCAACGGAAATATAGGTACGGATATCCTTAATCTCTTTAATTGCACCTAAGCTATACAGAGTTGTACCTGCTTCGCCTACAATTGAACGACCGGGCTCAATGTGGAATTCAGGCTCGGGAATTCCAAGCTCGTCACAGGTTGACCTGAGAGTCTGTGCAACAGGAGTCAGATACTCCTCAATCTCAAGAGGTGAATCTGCATCTGTATAGCTTGCACCTAAGCCACCGCCAATATTAAGCTCATTAATCCACAGATCAACCTCGTTATGGATAGCTACAAAGAACTGAAGCATAACCTTTACAGCATCTGTGAAAGGCTGAGTATCAAATATCTGAGAACCGATGTGACAGTGAAGCTGACACAGCTCAAGATTTTTGCATTCAGTAGCTTCCTTGACTGCTTCGAGAGCTTCTCCGTTTTCAATCGAAAAACCGAATTTGGAGTCAATCTGACCTGTGCGGATATAATCGTGAGTATGAGCCTCAATGCCGGGCTTGATTCTAAGTCCGATTTTCTGCTTTACCTGAGCTTCTTCTGCGATTTTATCAAGTGTGTGAAGCTCGGTAAGGTTATCAACAATGATTCGTCCAACACCGTATTCTACTGCCATTTTTAGTTCGTCATAGGTTTTGTTGTTGCCGTGAAAGAAGATTCTCTGTGCAGGGAAATCAGCTTTCAGTGCAGTATAAAGCTCACCGCCTGAAACCACATCTACACCCATATTCTCTTCATTCATAATTCTGTATATCTCAAGGCAGGACAGCGCCTTACTTGCATAGCAAGGGAAACTGCCGTTTTTGAAATTCTGTGATATAAAGGTTGTGTATCTCTTGCAGTTATTTCTGATTAAATTTTCGTTCATTACATACAGAGGTGTACCGTAATTCTCAGCAAGAGCTACAGCATCACAGCCCTCTATAAATAAATGTCCGTTTAAGTTAAATTCAAGTCCGGGAGTCAGCATCAGTCAAACTCTCCCCTCTCTAAGTATTTATCAATTATAGCTCTGACTTCTTCTGTTCCTTCACCGTTTAAGGCGGAGAAAGGAACGAACTCTGCGTTATAGTCAGCAAGAAGCTCAGAGTAAAAGTTAAGCTGATTTGCAAGTTCAGTTTTATTCAGCTTGTCCTTCTTAGTAAGAACAACCACAAAGGGAAAA
>JAZSLX010000044.1:0-4471 GCA_045535605.1 Ruminococcus sp. | reverse complement strand
GGTAGTGAACACACCGCCGCAACACTGCCAGTTTTCGATTTCTTCCAGAGTTACACCCAGAACCTCGGCACACTTGCGTGCATACATATCAAGGTCTTTTGCCTTGGTCTTGAGTGTACATCCGGGAAAATAACTTACCTTCATTCTATACACCTCTTATACCATCTCTTCAGGATGGAAAACCTCATCAAATCTCTCTGCAGTAAGGAAGCCAAGCTCTACGCAAGCCTCTTTGAGAGATATGTTGTCCTTATATGCCTTCTTTGCTGTTTTTGCTGCGTTCTCATAGCCGATGTAGGGGTTGAGAGCAGTAACCAGCATAAGAGAATTGTGCAGGTTGTGGTGCATCTTCTCCCGGTTAGCGGTGATACCAACTGCACAGTTATTGTTAAATGAAAGAATAGCCTCAGAAAGGAGTCTGCCTGACTGGAGGAAGTTGTAGATACAAACAGGCATAAAGACGTTAAGCTCAAAGTTACCCTGAGAAGCAGCCATTCCAACAGCCACATCATTACCCATAACCTGAACTGCAACCATTGTTACAGCCTCGCACTGAGTGGGATTAACCTTGCCGGGCATAATGGAGGAGCCGGGCTCATTCTCGGGAATGAAAATCTCACCAAGGCCGTCACGGGGACCGCTTGCAAGCCAGCGGACATCGTTTGCAATCTTCATCATATCACAAGCAAGAGCCTTGATAGCACCATGTGCAAATACAAGCTCATCCTTGGAGGTAAGTGCGTGGAATTTATTGACTGCTGTAACAAAGGGTTTGCCTGTCAGGTCTGAAACAGTCTTTGCTACAAGCTCTGCAAAGCCCTTGGGGGTGTTAAGACCTGTACCTACTGCTGTACCGCCCAGTGCCAACTCATAAAGGGGCTTTACTGCAAGGCGGAGCATCTCAACATCACGCTCAAGGCTTGAACGCCAACCGCTTATCTCCTGACTAAACTTAATGGGAGTTGCATCCTGCAGGTGTGTACGTCCGCTCTTTACAATACCCTCGTTTTCTTCTTCAAGACGGATAAATGTCTTAATAAGGGTTTCAGCAGCAGGAATAAGTCTGTCCTCAATCATAAACACAGCGGCAATGTGCATGGCTGTGGGGAATGTATCGTTAGAGGACTGGCTCATATTGATATCGTCATTGGGGTGAAGGAGCTTGTCCCCTGCAATCTGATTGCCACGGTTTGCTACAACCTCATTTACGTTCATATTTGACTGTGTGCCTGAGCCTGTCTGCCATACAACCAGAGGGAAGTTATCATTGAGCTTACCCTCGATTACTTCATCACAAGCCTGAGTAATAGCAGAAAGCTTAGCCTCGGTCATCTTCTCGGGCTTGAGCTGTGCGTTTGCAATAGCGGCTGCTTTTTTAAGTATACCGAAAGCATGAGTAATCTCTCGGGGCATAATCTCTATACCTACACCAATGGGAAAATTCTGGCTTGAGCGCTGTGTCTGTGCTGCCCATAGCTTGTCTGCGGGAACTTTAACCTCACCCATTGAATCATGTTCTATACGATATTCCATTTGAATCTTTCCTTTCAATACTTTTTCTGTCTTATTATTAAGTCGATAAAAAATAATCTTTTGAAATCAGATATCAACGCTTCTGATAACTTCCTTGAGAGTATCAGCACTTGCACGAAGTTTCATAACCTCTTCATCTGTAAGGGGCAGAAGCACCTTACTGTGTGCGCCGTTGTTACCTACAACGTTGAGAAGGCTTAAGCACACATCGTTAATACCGTACTCACCGTTAAGCATTGTGGAAACAGTCAAAGTTGTGTCAACACCACTCAAGATACATCTGCAAAGGTGGCATACAGAAACAGATACTGCGTAGAAGGTAGCACCCTTACGGCTGATAACCTCTCCGCCTGACTTCTTAACGTACTCCTCTACCTCATCATAGTTGAGCTCAGGATATACGACATCTGTACGCTGTACGCTCCTGCGGTATTCCTCGATAGGAACGTTTGAAATATTACACAGAGACCAGGGAACAAAGCTGGAGTTACCGTGCTCACCCAAAACATAAGCATGAACATTACGCTGATTAAGGAAGTAATACTCAGAGAGTCTTGCTCTGAGTCTGGAGGTATCAAGAATTGTACCGGAGCCGATTACTCTCTCCTGAGGAAGTCCTGAAACCTTGCAGAATGCATAGGTGAGAACGTCAACGGGATTGCTTACGATTACATAGATTGCATCAGGTGCATAGCGGGTAATCTCAGGAATAATGCTCTTTGTAATCTCGATGTTTGTCTGAGCAAGGTCAAGTCTGGACTGACCTGGAGCTCTGCCTACACCTGATGTGAGAACTACGATATCGGAGCCTGCTGCGTCCTGATAACTGCCTGCATATACAGAGCATGAGTGGCAGAAGGGTGTACCCTGACGGATATCAAGTGCCTCGCCCAGCGCTCTCTCCTTATTGATGTCAATGAGGACTATCTCAGAGCAAAGACCTGCTACGGTAAAAGTGTATGCCAGTGTGGCACCAACGTTACCTGCTCCAATAACTGTAATCTTGTTCATAACTGTTCTCCTTTGAAATAAAAAATTGTCAGTTTAATTAACAGTGTTACTGATAAGATTCTGCGAAAAGGTAATAAGAAAAGCAATAAGAATCAGCACTTTTCACCTTTCGCAATTGTAGTTATTATAACATAATATTAATGTACGTGCAATAGAACTTAAGGGAATTTGTCAAATTTTTAACAACTTGAGAACAACGCATAAATATATGGGTTTTCGTTGATTTATTTTGGACAATAATGTATAATATTTCAGCAAAGAAAGTAGCAGATTTTTTACTCCTGATTGCAAAAATTCAATTTTTTATCAACACTAAGGAAATAATTATGAAATACTCAAAAGTAATACGTGCTGAATTTATAAACAGACCCAACAGATTTATTGCACAAGTAACTATTGACGGAAACACAGAGATCGTTCACGTCAAAAATACAGGAAGGTGCAAAGAGCTGCTTGTTCCCCATTGTACTGTGTATCTTTCTGAGTCACAAAACCCTGCACGCAAGACAAAATATGACCTGATAGCTGCAGTAAAAGAACGTGGAAGCTTGCCGGCATTACTGATAAACCTTGACTCACAGATACCCAATGATACCGCCTATGAGTGGCTGAAAAACGGAGGACTATTCTCAAAGGAAGCCGTTATCCGCAGAGAGGTGAAATTTAGTAATTCAAGATTTGATTTTTATATAGAGGACAAGGGTAAAAAAATCTTCCTTGAAGTGAAAGGAGTTACTCAGGAACATTCGGGAACCGCCCTCTTCCCTGATGCACCTACAGAGCGAGGAGTAAAGCACATTGAGGAACTTATCAAATGTACAAAAGAGGGATATAAAGCATACATTCTCTTTGTGATTCAGATGAAAGGTGTGCACGAATTAAGGCCAAATGACGAAACCCATAAAGCCTTTGGAGATGCCCTGAGAAAAGCACACAAGGCAGGGGTTAAAATTCTTGCTATGGACTGCGCAGTAACCCCAGATTCTATGGTTATTGACAAAGAAGTGCCCGTTATTTTATAAGTACATAATAGACAAAACAAGACCTGTCAGTTTGTATGTTCTGCATATAAAACAGAAAGCACAGACTGCACAGGTCTTTTGTATAATTTTAACATAAATTATTGCTTATGATATATAACTGTCTATATAGAATACAAGTTTCTGAAAAGTAGATTTCAAGCCTTGACTTTAGCGCGATATAGTGGTAAAATGGCAAGCATATTATTAGATAGTATATAATCATATATTATACTCGCTGTTAGAACACAAATGCGGAAAGGATAAAAGATTATGAGCAAATTCCGAAATCCCGAAATCGACGCTCTTTTTGAAGCAATACTTACACTCAAAGATATTGACGAGTGCTATATGTTCTTTGAGGACGCCTGCACCATTAAGGAAATCAAGGAGATTGCACAAAGGTTTCAGGTTGCAAGACTTCTGAATGACGGACAGAATTATCAGGAGGTAAACGCACAGACAAGCGTCAGCACTGCAACTATCTGCAGAGTAAACAAATGTCTTAACTACGGCTCAGGCGGATACCGCACAGCTATTGAAAGACTTAAAGAGAAAGGAAACACCGCCGATGCTGAGTGATGAAAGAATTATTAAGAATGACGAACGTGCCATCTTCTCTCTGAGAAGCCTTTACAGCAGATACGGCTACTCCCAGTTTAAGATGAGCAGATTTGAGGAATATGACCTGTATGTAAAAAACAAGGACTTCCTTGTATCTGACGAGGTTATCACCTTCACAGACAGAAGCGGACGTCTGATGGCACTAAAGCCTGACGTTACACTTTCTATCATCAAAAACTCCGTTGATAAAGAAAACTGCGTACAGAAGGTTTATTACAACGAGAATGTTTACAGAGTTTCAAAGGGCACACACAGCTTCAAAGAAATTATGCAGGCAGGTCTTG
>JAZSLX010000048.1:0-11385 GCA_045535605.1 Ruminococcus sp. | reverse complement strand
CTGAATACGCTGAATGCTGGGAAGTTCCTTGGCAATAGCGATGTGCTTATTGCAATGATTGATAATATCATCTCTGAGCCTGTTGCACTCTGCAAGAAGAAGTGTGTACTGTTTCTTCTGCTGTTTAATCTGTACATTCAGGTCATAGAGCTTTGCTTTTGCGATATTTTCTGATTCTTCAAGTATGCGGGCTGCCTTTGCACGTGCTTCTTTGATAGTAGAATCAGCAACTCTCTGGGCTGAGAGCATTGCATTGCGAACAGAATCCTCATCTGCTCTGTATTCCTCTACCTTTGTAGCAAGAATATCCATCTTCTTGATGAGGTCTGATTTTTCTTTTCTGAGCTGTTCAAAAGTAATAAGCACCTGGTCGATAAAATTATCTACATCCTCAGGCTTGTATCCGCCGATACTTGCTCTTCTGAAACTCACATTTTTAATATCTTCAATAGTCAGCATTCTATATTCCCCCTTATATATAGTGCAATACCTTAATAACCAACCTGTCTCGTTTAGTTCTGCCTGCTATCTCTCCGACAATGAATTTGCCGTAGCCTCTGATACTGATAACATCCCCTTCTGTGATGTTCTGAGAGGGTTTGTTCACCTGAACGTAATTCAGAAACACCATATCTGAAGAAATCAGGTCCACCGCAGCATTTCGAGAGCTGTTGATACAAGCACTGACAAAATTATCCGCTCTCATAGAGGTTACTATAAGACTAAACGCCTCAGTTTTATTACTGAGGTTATCGGTGTCCCCTGTGAATTCACAGACAGATACAGATTCGCGTCCCACTTTGTCAAGTTCACGGATTATATACTGAGCAACATCGTCACGAACAAATATGATTGCTTCATTCTTATTCACTGTGACGATATCGCCAATGCACTCACGTTTGATTCCAAGTCCCATCAAAGAGCCTAAGAAGTCGCGGTGAGTCAGTTCTTTATTTCCTTTGGATTTGATTTGCAAAACAGATATAGGAAAATCGGGTGATGCGTCCTCATCTGCAATACAGATATAAACACGGGTTGCGTTTTTATATCCGCCATACATAGTAAAGGTAACCCCTCGATTGCGAAGATAAGAAACGGAAACAGAACATTCTCGTTCATTGAGAAAACCCATATATGAACATCCGCTGTAATCTGAGCTGTAAATCAAATCTTCTAGTCTGGATAAAAGAAGCTGAGTATCATCCATTATCAGAAGTAAACTCCGCTGTTCTCCAGTTCGTCAAGAAGATCATCACCTGTAAGGTCAACGTGGTTAGGAATGATGATGAATGTGCTTGAAGCAACCTTCTTGATTTTGCCGCGATTAGCGTATGCAACACCAGAAAGGAAATCAATGATTCTTCTGGACATATCCTTGTTTGTGTTCTCAAGGTTGAGAACAACTGTGTGTGTTTTAATAAGCTCGTCTGCGATTGCTCTTGTTTCCTCGCCAAAACGCTCAGGCTTGAAAAGTGCAACTGCAAGCTTGGCTGTAGCATTGATATTAACTACCTTACTTTTTCTGGATGTGTTATCACGAATAGTTACGTCTTCTTCGAAATCTTCTGTTTCCTCTTCGCCGTAACCGTACTCGTCGTACTGATACTCATCATCGGGAGCATCCCACATACGCTTAAACTTATCTACAAATCCTGCCATTTTAAAATACCTCCAATAAATATATTAATTATAATTTCTTGTACCAAATAGTGATGAACCGATCCGCACAAGGTTTGCACCCTCAAGAATTGCTTCACGGTAATCGCCTGACATACCCATAGACAGAGTATCCATTCTAATATTATCTATCTTTTTAGTCGATATGTCAAGAAACATATTACGCATTATTTGAAAATATCCTCGAATTTTCTGTTCATTTTCACAAATTGGCGGAATTGCCATGAGTCCTTTGACAGAAATATTATCGAGAGCAGCTATCTGACAGAGTAATTCCTCAAGATTTTCAGGCATTACACCCGACTTATTCTCTTCCCTGCCAACATTGACTTCTATGAGAATATCTGTTGAGATATCCTGCTTTATGCTCTGGCGTGAAATCTCCTGAGCAAGTTTCAGAGAATCTACAGACTGAATCATACTTACCTTGCCCACAATCTGGCGTACCTTATTGGTCTGAAGATGACCGATAAAGTGTAGCTGTGAATTATCAAGGTCGTAGCTGTCGTACTTTGAGAGAAGCTCCTGAACTTTATTCTCACCTATAAACTTGAGACCCAAGGAAATTGCATAGTTGATAAACTCAGGGGCAACGGTTTTTGTTGCTGCAAGGAAGGTAATATCCTCGAGACGTCTTCCACTCTGTACTGCCGCATCTTCAATATTTCTTACTATTGTCTCGTAATTATATCTGATGTCACTGAACATCTTTTCCTTCAAACAAATCATCTCCACTTATAACAACTTCATCATTAAGCTTCAGGGTTTCACCGCTTATGAGGATTCCCTCTTCAGGAGTTTCATCAATAATCACAAAATCTCCTCCTGCATAAAGGATAGAAACCTCTTTAAAATCAAGCTGGTTTCCGTGCTTTACATAGACACCCTGAACTCTCTGCTTTTCTCCGCTATTATCTCCGGCCACCTCTACGTAATCATCATGCAGAGCTTCCTTGCTGACTCTGAGACCTGTATAGGTATTAACAGTAATCTGTACTGTTTCGTCCCTTAAGTGGCTAATGGGAGTGTTCATATAGTTACAGCGGAAAACTGCAACAGCATCCGACTGTTTGCTTGACTGATTGAGAGCCGCAAGATCCGCAGGAATATCCGTACAGGTTGTGTTTGGGAAAGACAATGTGGGATAAACATTGGAATGAGAAAGTGTAAGTGCATCATCTGCAGAAAGCTTACACACCACATACCAGTTAAGTCCGCTTACAATCTTTCCTATTGTATTGTCGCTTACCTTATTGGGAGTAAGTTCAGACTTCATATCCTCAACAGTAAGCTCTGTTACCTTATCGTAGTCAATGAGACCCTCGTAGCCGTCGGCAGAGGCAACGAAGTAACCGCCTGTGGTAGTCTTTATGGCGTCAATGTAAGTACCGCCCTGCTGCTGGTATTTTCTTGCTTCTTCCTTAAGATGAGCAATCTGCTCGTCAAAGCCTGCTACTGCACCTGTAATAACCTGTCTCTGGTTGATAGAATACACAAGATTATCTGCACAGATATCTATCTGTGAGGTTGAGTTGGAATTAACCGCAGAAATCATATTCTTAAGGTTAAGCTCTATCTGCTTATCAACTGCAGAGTAGTCGGTATTAACGTTCTCGTAAGAAGTGTTCAGATCTTCGAGAATCTCAATCTGTTGGTTGATTTCGTTAATTCGATTGTAATTGAGTGCATCGGTTTCATTGGCAAAAACAAGGGCAACCTCTGACCCTGCACTGACAATATCTCCATCCTGAACAGTGTAGTAAAGAACCTTACTGCCGTCATAGGAAAGCAGGGTTTCTTTTCTTACAATATCAGAGGAGGCTGTAATGTTCTCTTTATATGTATAACGTTTTGCAATTTCTGTATCAACCATACCGCCTGTATTGATATTGGCGTTGATAAGAGAAAACACAAAAATTGCCGCAACAACTACACAGGAAAGAACAATCACAGGTGTGATTTTATTTCTTTTCCTGGAGTCTTTTTTGTTTTTTTCAGACCGTTTCATTCTTCTTCAAATCCTTCCTGAATCAAGTAATCTGATACTGATTGGAACAATTCATCACTGTTATTATAATCATCTGCATAGAACCATTTTATCTGCTGGTCACGCATAAACCATGTAAGCTGACGTTTTGCGTAACGTCTTGTGGAACGCTTGAGGGTTTCTACACATTCCTCAAGGCTCAGCACACCGTCAAAATAAGGCTTGAGCTCTTTGTACCCTATAGCCTGAACGGCAGTGTTGCCGGGGTTTGATGAAAAATAGGCTTCAGCCTCTTTCACAAGACCCTGCTCAAGCATAATATCTACTCTTAAGTTGATACGGTCATAGAGCTTTTGTCTGTCACGGAAATTGAGTGCAATTTTAGTGGGATTATACTGAGATTCTACATTCCTTGAACGGAGATTCTGCTCGGTCATAGTTATGCCTGTGGTGTAGTAAACCTCCATAGCACGGATAATTCTTTTAGGATTCAGCTCAATACTGAGTCGCTGAGCACTGTCAGGGTCAAAGGTTGCAAGCTCCCGAAGCATCTCATCAATACCAACTAAGGCGAGCTTATCCTGCAGTTTTTTGCGAAGGTCTAAATCAACCTCACCCTCACAATATGTAATGCCTGAAAGAAGGCTATCCATATAAAGACCGGTGCCACCTACTATCAAAGGGAGTTTGCCTCTGCTGTGGATATTCTCAATGGCTTTATTGGCGTCTTCAATATATCTTGCTACACTGTAAGTTTCTTCAATGTCCACAAAATCCATAAGATGATGTGGTATTGAGCACATTTCTTCCTTAGTGGGTTTAGCAGTAGCAATATCCATACCTTTGTAAATCTGCATAGAGTCAGCAGATACAATCTCGGCACCGAATCGCTGTGCAAGCTTTACTGACAGTGAAGTTTTGCCTGAGGCGGTAGGACCTGCTATTGATACAACTTTTATTTTATTGTCTGACAAAATATCACGCCCTGCCAAACTGTTTTTCTATCTCTGATTTTTTAAGAACAATGCACACAGGTCTGCCATGAGGACAATATCTGAGTGAATCGTCTGAAAGCAGCTTACGAGCCAAGTCCATAAGCTCAATATCGGTGCTTTTGTTACCTGCCTTTATAGCAGCACGGCAAGCAATATTGTGGAAAATCCAATCCATTTTTTCTGAACGGATGTCTTTTTTATTTTCGGCGATGTAACCTGCCATTTCGGTAACTGTATCAGTAATATCCTCGCCTGTAATATACTGGGGTGCACTACGAACAAGAAGTGTAGGAAGTCCGAAGTCTTCAACCTCAAAACCACATTCCGTAAACATATCAAGATTATCAACCGCTGCAGTGTATACAGCCTTATCAAGGACAACTGTTACAGGTACAAGCAGCAATTGACTGCAGGAGTCTGCTTCCTTTTTCAGTTGCTCATATATCATTCGCTCATGGAGAGCGTGTTTATCAATGAGTATCAGTTCTTTGTCAACTTCGATAATAATATATGTACGGAAAGCCTCGCCGATATACTTGAAATCGAGATTCTGAGTTTCTTCAGTTAAAGTTATATCAGCTTTTGTTTCCTCAAGGCTGTCTGCTTCAGCCAAAACAGACTCAGGAGTTGATATAGGTGATACTGCTGAAGCCTCCTGAGTGGAAACAGTTTCCTGAACATCTTCTTTTAAAGGAGCTTCAGTTGTTACCAAAGTAGTTTCATCCTCTGAAGCTTCCTTGATAATATCAAGAGCTGATAAATAGTTATCAACCTTACCTGAATCTGCAACAGTTACACGACGCTGATAGAAAGGTGTGAATTTACTCTGAGAGGCTGGCTCTGTTGGCTGTGTTGTTATATCGGCGGTTGTGGATTCAACTGTTGCCTGAGGTTTGATATATGTCTCGGAAACAGCAGGAGTCTTCACAGGCTGAGGTGATGAAGCAGAAGATTTCTTCTCAGGAGAAACATCCCTTGCACGTAAATCAAACTGCGCAAAAGGGTCAACACGGTGCGAAGGTGTATTCTGTGACAGAATAGCTTCCTTACGTTTGTCGCCCTTCATAAGTGCTGATTTTACTGCGTGGTAAACTGCGTTAAAGAGGGGTCTTTCGTTGACAAAGCGCACCTCAATCTTTGCAGGGTGAACATTAACATCAACAGCAGAAAATGACATTTTTATATTAAGGACACAGCAGAGAAACTTGCCAACCATAACGGAGCCCTTGGCGGCTTCATCAACTGCGGCACCTGCTGTGCGGCTTCTGACATATCTGTTGTTGACAAAGAATGTCTGCATATTGCGGTTAGGACGAGAAAACTCAGGGCGGGATATGTAACCCTCTACTTTGATTCCGTCAAGCTCGTAGTCAACCTCAATGAGGGAATTGGAAAACTCTCTGCCGTATACTGCGTATATTGCTGAGCGGAGCTTGCCGTCTCCTGCTGTTTTTAAGGTCTGCTTTGAGTCTCTGATAAAGGTAAATGCAATCTCAGGGTGAGAAAGAGCAATTCTGTCCATAACAAGGGACACTGCATTACCCTCTGCCACGTCTTTTTTCAGGAACTTCTGACGGGCAGGAATGTTATAGAAAAGGTCCCTTACAACAATGGTAGTTCCAACAGGACAGCCTGCATCTGAAAGAGAAACCTCTTCCCCGCCTTCGATAATATAGCTTGTACCAACATCCTCGCAATCGGCACAGGTTATAAGTTCAACCTTAGCAACTGCTGATACTGAAGCTAAAGCTTCGCCTCTGAAGCCTAAGGTTGCGATAGAACCAAGGTCATTCTGTACACAGACCTTGCTTGTAGCATGACGTACAAAAGCATTTCTGATATCATCACGCATAATGCCCATACCATCGTCGGTGACACGCATAAAGGTAGTACCGCCGTTTTTAATCTCAACAGTGATTGCCTTTGCACCTGCATCAATTGAATTTTCTACAAGTTCTTTTATAACAGAACAAGGACGTTCAACAACCTCGCCAGCGGCTATAAGCTCGGCAACGTGTTTTTCAAGAACATTAATTCTACCCATATATGTCACCTCCAATCGGTTATTTTTAATCTTAAAGTAATTTTTTCAGTTCATACAGAAGATTAATAGCCTCGATAGGTGTTAAGGTATCAACGTCTGTATTACGGAGCTTCTCTGCTACAGCATTGTCTGCTGCAGGCATAAGCGAAAGCTGTAAATCATCATCTGAGGATGCTACGTTCTTGAGGAGTTCCCTGCCGTTATCAGGGCTTTGCTCTGTGAGCTCACGGAGCACCTGCTTGGCACGATTTATAATCCAGTCAGGAACACCTGCCAGCTTTGCAACCTCGATACCATAGCTGTCATCAGCTCCTCCGGGGATGATTCTACGCAGGAAGGTGATTTCATCTCCGCGTTTTTTAACAGCTATGTTGTAGTTCTTGACGCCGTCTATGAGCTCTTCAAGAACAGTAAGCTCATGATAATGGGTTGCAAAGAGGGACTTTGCACCAAGACGCTTTTTATCTGCTACATATTCAAGAACTGCACGAGCAATGCTCATTCCGTCGTATGTAGAAGTACCTCTGCCTATTTCATCAAAAATAAGCAAGCTCTTTGATGTAGCTGATTTAACGATATTGGCAACCTCACTCATTTCAACCATAAATGTAGATTGTCCAGAGGCAAGGTCGTCGGAAGCACCAACACGAGTGAACACTGCATCTACAATACCGATGTGAGCAGAGTCACAAGGCACAAAGGAGCCTATCTGAGCCATTATCACCACAAGGGCGGTCTGACGCATATATGTGGACTTACCTGCCATATTGGGACCAGTTATTATTGCTACTCGGTTTTCGCTGTTATCAAGGTAAACATCATTGGAGACAAATCGGGA
The DNA here is from genome assembly GCA_045535605.1 of Ruminococcus sp. Taxonomy (GTDB): domain Bacteria; phylum Bacillota; class Clostridia; order Oscillospirales; family Acutalibacteraceae; genus Ruminococcoides. The sequence goes on along the minus strand of JAZSLX010000048.1, from coordinate 3,844 downwards.
GTTATCCAGAAGCTCCTCAACTACAGGATGTCTGGAAGCCTTGAGGCAGATTATACTTGAAAGATCAACCTCGGGACGAACATATCTGTTGTCGGAAGCAACAGATGCTAGGGAAGTGAGTACATCAAGCTGTGCAATTGCATCTGCTGTTTTTTCAATACGCTGGAGATTGTCTGCAATCTCATTACGCACCTGAGAAAACAGCTCAAATTCAAGAGCAACAGCCTTGTCCTTTGCACCGAGGATTCTGCCCTCGAGCTCTTTAAGCTCAGGGACAATGTATCTTTCGCAATTTGTAAGAGTCTGCTTGCGTATGTAATAGTCAGGCACCATATTCTTGTAGGAATTAGAAACCTCAATAAAATAGCCAAACACACGGCTATAGCCTACTTTAAGCTTAGGGATACCTGTCTTTTCACGTTCAGCAGCTTCAATCTGAGCAAGTAAGGACGTGGAATCGGTCATATCGGAGCTAATAGAGTCAAGTTCCAGATTATAGCCTCTTCTTATCATACCACCTTCACGTACTGAGAAAGGCGGCTCGTCAACAATTGCAGTATCAATAAGGGTGTGTATATCCTCAAGAGTATCAAGGGCATTGAATAAATCCTTAAGGTACGGAGATGTACAATCAGAAAGCAAGGACTTTATCTGAGGAAGATTTACGGTAGCACTGCAAAGAGAACGAAGCTCCCTTGCGTTTGCGCTGCCGTAAACGATTTTAGTCATTATACGTTTGATATCAAGGATACCTGTGAGCACTGCCACAAACTCAAGACGCTTTACTGTATCATCAACAAGCTCTGCGATTGCAGACTGACGTCTGATAATAGCGGCAACATTCATCAGCGGATTTTCAATCCATGTTCTGAGGAGACGTTTTCCCATTGCAGTTTTTGTTTTATCAAGCACCCAGAGAAGAGAGCCTCTCTTCTCCTTTGATATCATAGTCTGGGTAAGTTCAAGGTTACGCCTTGTATTATAATCAAGACGCATAAACTGGTTATCCTGAAATAGTTCAATATTGGCGATTCTTTCAAGGCCTGTCATCTGAGTTTTCTTGAGATAATAAAGAAGCGCACCTAAGGAGCATACAAGCTCTGTTGAGTCTTTAACAGCCTCGTACTGAGTCTGAGAAAACTGTGCCATAACAGAGTCAAGACAATCAAGATACGAGAACTCATCGTCATTAAGCTTCTCAACACTGCAGATAAGCCTGTCCCTGATGAATTTTTCTACTGAAGCTGAATATGAGCCGAAGCCTCCAAGAAGTATCTCATGAGGATTGTAGCTGATAAGCTGGTCCTTGAAGCTGTCTATGGAGTTTTTACCTGAAATCTGTGTTGCATAAAGCTGACCTGTGGAAACATCGCAAAAGCATACACCGATGGATTTATCACGATAGAATGCACAGCAGATGTAGTTGTTTCTGCCCTCGTCAAGCATTGTTGACTCTACAACAGTACCGGGGGTGATAACACGGATAACATCACGGGTTACCAAACCTTTTGCCGTTGACGGATCCTCTGTCTGCTCGCATATTGCTACCTTATAGCCTTTGGCAACAAGCTTTGCAATATAGCCTTCACAGCTATGGAAAGGAACGCCGCACATAGGTGCGCGCTCCTCCTGACCGCAGTCTCTGCCTGTGAGAGTCAGGTCAAGCTCTCTGGATGCAACCTTTGCATCCTCAAAGAACATCTCGTAAAAATCTCCAAGTCTGAAGAAAAGGATGCTGTCCTTATTACGCTCTTTAATTTCAAAATACTGCTTCATCATCGGAGACAGCTCCGCCATTATTCACACTTCCTTATCCGATAAGAATTAAAACCTTTTAAGTCAATCAGTGGCAACCGCCGCAGGTGCTGCAGCTACCTGTACAAGCCTGATAGTCAGTTGTGTTGGGATCCTCGCCGTTTGCAGAATTGGAAACAATTGCAAACACACGCTGCATAATACCGTCAAATGTATTCTTAGCCTCGTTGAGCTTAATCATAGATTCGTTTGCCATAATGTCAGCATAGAGAGTACGCATTTTTGTGTTGAGCTCCTTGATAGCCTCTTCGTCACGGTCTGCTGCTGTAAGTTTCTCGTTAAGCTGAAGCTTATAAAGGTTGAACTCGCCGATGAGAGCCTGAAGTACCTCGTCTGCTTCTACTGCTTTGTTAGCTTCCTGAAGAGCTACATAGGACTCTTCCTGCTGAATTTTTCTGCCAAGTTCTCTTGAAAGTTCGATAATATCCATTTTTATTTCTCCTTTAAATTATAATTATTTTAGTTTATATAATCTCGCCACGGAGTATCCAATTGCGAGCTTCTGTTACCTTTACATTACAGAATGTGCCAATGAGGCTTTCGTCCCCCTGAACCTCAACAATAATGTTGCCTGAAGTTCTGGCTGAGAGGAATCCGTTCTTCTCGTTTACTTCCTCCACCAATACACGTTCAGTTGAGCCCACCATAGCCTTACAGCGTTTAGCGGCGATTTCTTCCTGAGTTTTCAGAAGTTCTGTAAACCACTTGCTCTTTTCATCCTCGGTTGCTACATCGGGAAGTTGTGCGGCAGGGGTACCCGGTCTGCGTGAATATATGAATGTGAAGAGTGATGTGAACTCTACTTCCTTGATTAAAGAAAGTGTCTCACAGAAATCCTCATAGGTCTCACCGGGGAAACCGACGATAATATCACTTGTGAGGGATACATCGGGGATTTTACTTTTTGCGTAGTCAATTATGCTCAGGTACTTCTCCCTTGTGTATCGTCTGTTCATAGCACCCAGTATCTTACTGCTTCCTGACTGGAAAGGCAGATGAAGATGCTTTGATATATGACGGGAATTTGCGATAGTGTCGATAAGCTCGTGGGTGCAATCCTTGGGATGGGATGTCATAAACCTGAGGATATAGTCACCATCGATAGCATCTATTCTGCGAAGAAGCTCTGCAAAAGTTATATCCTCATCAAGACCCTTACCGTAGGAGTTTACATTCTGACCCAGAAGTGTAATCTCCTTGTATCCTGCTTCTATCATAGCTCTTGCCTCTGCAATTACAGCCTCGCTACTGCGGGAACGCTCACGGCCTCTTACATAGGGCACTATGCAGTATGAGCAGAAATTATCACAGCCGTACATAACAGGAAGCCAGCCCTTGAACTGCTTATCACGCAGTGTAGGGATATCCTCATATATAGTGTTGTCATCACATGTATCAAAGATACGTTTGCCGTTTACAAGCTGATTATAAAAAAGCTCGGGGAAACGGGAAATAGAGTGTGTACCGAAAACAAGATTAACAAAAGGATAGCTTTTGTAGATTCTGTCGGCTACCGCTTTTTGTTCCATCATACAGCCGCAAAGAGCAATTGTAACGGAGGGATGACGACGTTTGATATTCTTGAGCGCACCTACATTGCCAAATACTCTGTCCTCTGCGTGCTCTCTGATAGCACAGGTATTAAAAAGAATAAAATCGGCTTCTTCTGCCTCTTCGGTAAAATCAAAGCCTGCAAGATAAAGATAGCCTTTGATTTTTTCGCTGTCTGCTACATTCTGCTGACAGCCGTAGGTGTGGATATAAGCCATAGGCTTCGCTCCACGTTTTCTGATGTCCATAATTTCAGCAATGAGACTGATGTACTCACGTCTTTGCTGTGGCATCTCTTTGTACTGATATAAATTACTCAGGGCATACTCCCCCAATGTTATAATTTGATTAATATATCATACCACAACATCTTATTTATTTCAAGACTTTATGACATACAGCACAATGCCGTCAAAGCTGTTCATCACGCTCTCGATCTCGCCAAGCTCCACACGCAAGCCTCTGATCTTGACCTGCG
>JAZSLX010000127.1:0-12145 GCA_045535605.1 Ruminococcus sp. | reverse complement strand
GAGGCAAGCGTAGGCGGCGGTATTCCCATCCTTCGTCCTATCCACCAGTGTCTTGTTGCCAACGAGGTTGACGAGATTGCAGGTATCCTCAACGGCACCACAAACTTCATCCTGACCAAGATGATAAACGAGAATATGCCTTTTGACGAGGCTCTGAAGCTTGCTCAGGACTTAGGCTATGCAGAGCGTAATCCCGAGGCTGACGTAGAGGGTCACGACGCCTGCCGCAAGATTTGTATTCTTGCTTCTCTTGCATACGGCAAGCACGTCTATCCCGACAACGTACATACAGAGGGTATCACCAAAATCACCCTTGAGGACGTTGAGTATGCAGCAGCTTTGGGCTGTGTAATCAAACTCATCGGCAAGTGCAAGCTTTTGGAAAGTGGCCTTATGGACATTATGGTTGCACCTATGTTCGTGCCCTGCACAAGCCAGCTTGCAAACATCAATGATGTATTCAACGGCATTATGGTACGCGGCGACTGCACAGGCGACGTAGTATTCTACGGCAAGGGCGCAGGCAAGCTCCCCACCGCTTCTGCTGTTGTTGCAGACACAGTAGACTGCTGTAAGCACCTGAAAGCCCGCAAGTATCTCTTCTGGGCAGACACAAGTGAAAACTGCATTGCTCCCTACAAGGACTCTTTAACTAAGATTTATCTGCGTCTTGAGGCTGAAGACTCTGAGAACGCATATAATAAAGCACAGGATGTCTTTGGCGATATCACCCGTCTTGAGAGAGCAGATGCTCCCGCAAACGAGTTCGCCATTGTAACAGACAAGGAAATGCCCTATGGCAAAATCCTCGAGGCTGTAGAAAATCTTGAGCAAGCCGGTATCAAGGTAGTATCCGCTATCAGAATCGGCAATCTATAATATAGAAAGGTACTGAAACACATGAGCTTAATCGTAATGAAATTCGGTGGTTCCTCTGTTGCTGATGCAGACCGCGTCCGCAATGTTGCACGAATCGTAACCGAGAGCTATAAAAAAGGCAATGATGTTGTAGTTGTTGTATCCGCACAGGGTGACACAACAGACGACCTCATCGAAAAGTACAAGGAGATTGACCCTAACGCTTCTGAGCGTGAGCGTGATATGCTCCTTGCAGCAGGCGAGCAGATTTCTATCTCTCTCCTTGCAATGGCTATCCAGAGCTTGGGTTGCCCTGCAATCTCACTGCTGGGCTGGCAGGCAGGCTTCAAAACCTCCTCCTCCCACACATCTGCCAGAATCAAGAAGGTAGACCCCACAAGAATCAGAAACGAAATCGCAAAGAAGAACATCGTTGTTGTTGCCGGTTTCCAGGGTCTTGACAAGCACGACGACGTTACTACTCTGGGCCGCGGCGGTTCTGACACAAGTGCTGTTGCTATTGCTGCTGCAATGCACGCAGACCTGTGCCAGATTTACACCGATGTTGAGGGTGTTTACACTGCAGACCCCAGAAAGGTTCCCACCGCTATCAAGCTTTCCGAAATCTCCTATGACGAGATGCTGGAGCTTGCAACTCTCGGCGCACAGGTACTCAACAACCGTTCTGTTGAGCTTGCTAAAAAATACGGCATTGAGCTTGAAGTTCTCTCAAGCCTTACCAACAAACCAGGTACTATTGTAAAGGAGCATACTAAAATGGAAAAATTACTTATTTCAGGCGTTGCCAAGGATGACGATATTGTCCGCATTTCTGTAACAAACATTCCCGACGAGCCCGGCCTTGCATTCAAGCTGTTCTCTATCCTCTCTGCAAAGAACATCAACGTTGATATCATTCTCCAGTCCATCGGCAGAGACAAGACAAAGGACATCTCCTTCACAGTTAATAAGGACAACGGTCAGGCTGCTATTGATCTTCTTACAGAGAAGTTCGTTAGCCGTTACGAGGGCGTAAGCATCTCTATGAACGACAACGTTGCTAAGGTTTCCATCGTAGGCTCAGGTATGGAGAGTCACGCAGGCGTTGCAACAGATATGTTCGAGGCACTCTACGATGCAAACATCAACATCCACATGATTTCCACCAGCGAAATCAAGATCTCTGTTCTTATCCGCAAGGAGTACGCAGACAAGGCTGTACGCATTCTCCACGATAAGTTCTTCCCCGAGGTTTAATACAGGCTCCCTGACAGGTGAGCTGTCAGCGAAGCTGACTGAGGGAGTAGCCCCCCTCCTATTTCAAACAACCACAGCCACCCTGTAAACGGGTGGCTGATATTTTGTCTTTTGGGTCTGTGTGGACAAATTATGTAGTTATTTTCTTCAATTTTGCCCTGCAGTTAGTTACAAAATTGTCTATTTTTCAAAAAACTATTGACATTAAAGGCTTTTATCAATAATATGTTTTTAGTGTTAGGTAACTAACCAAAAAACTTAATATCAGAAAGGTTGATTCTAAATGGAAAGTATCAAGAAGTATATTGCTGAGTTTATCGGCACCTTTGTACTTGTACTCTTTGCCTGCGGCACTGCAGCAGCTTTGGGTTGCTCCACAACCGACCCCAACACAGCATACATAATGACTGCACTGGCTTTCGGTCTTGTTATTGTGGGCATGGCTTACTCTGTCGGTAATGTTTCCGGCTGTCACATCAACCCTGCTGTTTCCATTGCAATGCTCGTTGACGGCAGACTTTCAGTTAAAGATTTCTTCGGATATGTAGTTGCACAGTTTGCAGGTGCTATTGCAGGCGCAGGTTTACTGGGCGCACTTCTGGGAAATGACTGCGGCTACGGCGCAAACGGTCTGTATGAGGGTAACATCTGGCTTTCACTCCTTGTTGAGATTATTCTGACCTTCGTATTCGTATTTGTTATCCTCGGGGTTACATCCAAGCCCGAGTATTCAAACGTTGCAGGTCTTGTAATCGGCTTCACACTCACCCTTGTGCACATCTTCGGCATTCACTTCACAGGCACATCCGTAAACCCTGCAAGAAGCTTCGGTCCTGCACTCTTCGCAGGCGGAGATGCTCTTGCAAATGTATGGGTATTTATCGCAGCTCCTCTCGTTGGAGGTATTCTGGCTGCTCTTGTATTCAAGCTTTTCAAATCCAAGAAAGCTTAATCAATCTGTGCAGACCCATAGTCTGCGGACATTGAGGGTTTATCCCCTCACACAAAATACATAGTGCATAACAAATATTTATATTAAGAAAGTATTTGTTTGGCATAAAAGGTGCTGTTTAATCACAACATATATGACAGCACAAAGATTCCCACAGGAGGCATTTTATCATGGTTTTAGAGAAAGTAAAGGCTATTCTTGCAGAACAGTTCGACATCGATGAGGATACACTCACAGTTGACACTGACCTTCAGGAGGATCTGGGTGCAGATTCTCTGGATGTTGTAGACCTGCTCATGTCCATCGAGGACGAGTTTGAGGTTGAGATTCCTGACGAAGAAATCGAGAACATCAGAACTCTCGGCGAGCTTGTTTCTTACATCGAGGCAAACGCTTAAGTTTAACTGAATCTTTCAAAACCACCGACTGAGTATTTTGCTCAGTCGGTTTTTTCGTTGAGCAGAAGTTTCTTCCTGCCGAAAATCAAAGGCAGACCTACATTAATAATCCAAAAACACTTGAAATAATCTGCATTTATATGTATAATAACTTTATATGTTTATTATCCTGAAGGGGTGTTAATATGGCAGACAATAAAAAAATGGTTGAGGCTATCACCAGCCGAGACGAGGATTTTGCAAAATGGTATACCGACATAGTCAAGAAAGCAGAGCTTGTTGACTACTCGGGCGTTAAGGGATGTATGGTTATCCGTCCCTACGGTTATGCAATCTGGGAGAATATCCAGCGCGACCTTGACAGACGTTTCAAGGAAACAGGCCACGAGAATGTGTATATGCCTATGTTTATTCCCGAGAGCCTTCTCCAGAAGGAGAAGGACCACGTTGAGGGCTTTGCGCCCGAGTGCGCATGGGTTACTGTAGGCGGTAGCGAGAAGCTCACAGAGCGTCTGTGTGTACGTCCTACATCCGAGACTCTCTTCTGCGAGCACTACGCAAAGATTATCAATACCTACCGCGACCTTCCCAAGCTCTACAACCAGTGGTGCTCCGTTGTCCGTTGGGAAAAGACAACCCGTCCTTTCCTGCGTACCTCCGAGTTCCTCTGGCAGGAGGGCCACACAATGCACGAAACACAGGAAGAAGCAGAGGCAGAGACACTGCAGATGCTCAAGGTTTACGAGGACTTCTATCGTGAGACTCTGGCTATTCCTGCTGTTGTAGGCAGAAAAACTGAGAAAGAAAAATTCGCTGGTGCTGAGGCTACCTACACAATCGAGCCCATGATGCACAACGGTGTAGCACTTCAGGGCGGTACAACCCACTACTTCGGCACAGGCTTTGCAGAGAGCTTCGGTATCACCTATCAGGGCAGAGATAACAAGCTCCACTTCCCCCACCAGACATCATGGGGTGTTTCCACCCGTATGATTGGCGCTATCATCATGGTACACGGTGACGATGACGGTCTTATCCTGCCTCCCAGAGTTGCTCCCATCCAGCTTGCAATTGTTCCTATCGCAATGCACAAGGCAGGCGTTCTTGACAAAGCGCAGGAGGTTGCAGACTCACTCAAAAAGCAGTTCAGAGTCAAGCTTGATGCAACCGACAACTCCCCCGGCTGGAAATTCTCACAGTACGAAATGCAGGGTGTTCCCCTCCGTCTGGAGCTTGGTCCCAAGGATATTGAGAATAACCAGTGCGTTCTTGTTCGCCGTGACACAAGAGAGAAGATTTTCGTATCTCTTGACAACGTAGCTGAGGAAATCGCAAAGCTCCTTGACATTATCCACGAGGATATGTATAACAGAGCACTTGAGAATATGAAGGCTAAGACCTTTGAGGCACACACATACGACGAGTTCCTTACAACAGCTAAAGAGACTCCCGGCTTTATCAAGGCTATGTGGTGCGGCAACGTAGAGTGCGAGGAGAAAATCAAGGAAGAAACAGGCGGTGTAAAGAGCCGTTGTATCCCCTTTGAAGAGGAAAACCTCTCTGATGTATGCGTATGCTGCGGCAAGCCTGCAAAGCATATGGTATACTGGGGCAAGCAATACTAATTAAAAGCTTCTCCTTGAGGAGAAAGGTCAGACACTGACCGCGTAGGGACGACTATCAGTCGTCCGCATAAACAACACTTTAATATATTAACAAGGAGGTCATAATATGGCAGACGATATCAGAGTAAATGCTCCCGAAGAGGAGGAAGCAAACATCATCGTTCTTGAGGACGACCTTGGCAACGAGGTTGAGTTTGAGTTTCTTGACGTAATCGAGTACGAGGGCGTTGAGTACCTTTACCTCCTCCCTGCAAATGAGGAGGATGGCGACGAGGTTGTTATCCTGAAGATTACATCCATCGACGACGAAACCGAGTCCTTTGAGGGTATCGAGGACGAAGAGCTCCTTTCTACTCTCTTTGATATGTTCAAGGACAAGTGGAAGGACGAGTTCAACTTCGAATAATCATTGTTTTAAATCCTACAAAAAACACAACAGGAGATGCAGTGTTCTAGCTGCATCTCCTGTTTTTTGCTTATTTACTTGTTTTCAAAAAATCAATATTCAAGTCCTGCCAGCATCTTCTGGATTGCGGTTGCGTCTGAAATGCTCACATCACCGTCACTGTTAAAATCAGCAACTTCCTTCTGCATTGCATTGAACTCTACGAGCATAGCAAGATACTTCTGAATCGCTGTGGCATCTTTAATATTCACTTCGCCATCCTGCTCTGTATCTCCCATTGTTTTCACTGCAAACTTAATGTTCTTGCTCTGTGCATACTCCTGTGCATAGGAGCCTTCTTCACCATAAATGGTAATGTTCTCTGTGTCAGAGAACACATAGTCCCCCATCTCAGTTACACTCTTGGGAATATATATTTCACTAAGCTGTGTATCATTATAGAAAGCAAAATTTTCTATACTCTGCAGTGATTCAGGAAGCACAACACTGCTGAGCATTCTGCAGTCTCCGAATGCACCTTCTTCTATGTGGGTAACACCCTCGGGAATAACCACCTCAGTGAGCTTGTTTGCATAGTAAACAGAGTAAGCGCCTATGCGCTCTGTACCCTCAGGAACAGTGAACACACCCTCTTTACCTGAGGGATAGGCAAAGAGCTTTTTCATATCCTTTGTGTAAATAACACCATCCTCAGAGCTGTAAACCCCATTATCCTTGTCAACGTAAAAAGCCTGCAGAGTATCAATATCACTGAAAGCATAATTGTCTATTGCTCTTACAGAAGCAGGTATGCTTACACTCACAGGAGCAAACTCCTCCCATTCGTTATAGAAGAACACAGCTCCGCCGATTTCAGTAACGGGAGTATCAAGGTAGGTGCCGGGAATTACAACATCATTTTCCATACCGTCATACTGATACATCTTATAGCCGTCGGAATTGGATTTGAATGAAAATCCTCTCTCAAGCTCGCTTATATAATAGAGTCTGGGGGCAGTACCCGCAAAGCCTGCATCTGCTTCATAGTATTTGCCGTCAATTGAGACCACCGCATTTCTGTGACCGCTTCCTGCACCGGGGTCGTTCACTCCATATCTTACCGCAGCGTCAATACCAAGGAACTCGTTACACATATAGGTGATAAGGGTTGTGCTTGCCCAGCAGTCACCGCCGCCAAAAATCACCATAGTATTATATCCTGAATAATACACACTGTAATCAAAGCTTGCTGCATACTGACAAACCTTATCAAGCTTTTCATAGTCAGTCATTGAGTCTGTAATGTTGGTGTCAATATACTCCTGTATCTTCTCATCCACATACAATGAGGAATAATCAACTACATTTATAACCGCACTTACTCTTGTGCCGTTTACAACGCAGGTAACTGTGCTTTCACCTGTAATGTAGCTTACCTCAACGTCGGTAGGCTCCTGACCTTCCATGGGAAAAGTTGTTGCAAAATTACCATACCAGTACCAGGTTTCTGTATTGGGAGTTACAAGGCCGTTCTGGTCAACGGTAACAGACTCACCCTCAGATACATACCAATACATGGAGTCAGAAGGTGTATTCACCTCAAGCTGAACAGATAAAGGATACCCCAAAGGAATTTCTCCTATAGCCTCCTTGAAATCTTCATTCAGCACATAAATGTCAGCACTTTCATAATTAAGCGACAGATATGCCTGTGCACTTACAGGGAACATAAACGCAGAAAGCATAATCAGCACCATTATCATAGCCAGAGTTTTTTTGCATTTGCTGTTAATAAAACTTTTCATAATATCCAACCTCCTGCTTTTTATTATAGCAAGTGACTGGAATATTTCAAGACAATAATTGGCAAGTGTACAAAAAAGCTACGAATACAACTAAGTATCCGTAGCGGTCTTTTTTGCAAAATCAGTTATTTAATTTATATTTATTGTTTGAATAAGGGCAGCTTCCTCAGCACAAGGTAAAGAGGTATGCCCAGTACAATGCACACGCCGAACTCTCCCAATGCCACAAGCCCTGCCTGAAGCAAAAAGCCTGTAAAGGTAAATGCACCTTCAATGTAGAAAATCTCCAGTTCCAGACCGATAATCACACCGTTGAATATAACAGGCATAAGAAGTGATATGAAAGGTACTGTGAAGATTTTAAGGTTCCGAAGGCTATAAGCACACACCGCCGCAAGAAGCGTTGCCAGTGTACCCAGCACCATATCAAGGGGCAACACTCCAACTGCAACAATGTTTGACAGCAGACAGCCCACAGTAAGTCCGGGGATAGCCGCAGGGGTAAACACCGCCAGGGTGCAAAGCACCTCGCTTACACGAAACTGCACAGGGCCTATAGAGGACGAAGGCAGAATCATCTCCTGAGCGTAGTTCACCGCAACATATAAAGCCGCAATGATTGCCGCCTGCACCATATAAAGGGTTGCAGACCTTCCTGTTCTTTTCATTTTAAATTCCTCCGTAGTTTTGATTTAAGGCTTTCGCCTTTGTCAGGATTTTGCGAACTGACATAGTTATGAATTGCATAACAAATTGATTATACTATAAACCGTCCTTTATTGCAATACACAAGAAGAGAACAAGGCTATAAACATCGGCACTTCCCTGTCACGCCTCGTATGCTCTCCGCTGCTTCTAAAAAACAAAAACACCGCCTGATAACTCAAGCGGTGCCTTTGCTTTTAGGTTTTTGAAATCAACGTGAAACGAATTTATCGTAGTTTGATAAGTAGTTTATGCAGTCTTTGTTACCACTTCACCGTACAGACCGAATCTGAACAGCTTGCTCTCATCCTCCTGATTGTCACAGAGAATGTAAGCCTCAGTGATCTTACCGCCCTCGATCAGCTGTGTTAAGCCGATGAGCTGACAAAGCTTGCTTTTAAGGTTGAGGTGATCTCCCTCACGGGTTACAAGATATACATTGCCCTTGCAAGTGTCAAGCACGGTGAGGAACTTATCAACGTCGATGTTGTGCAAACTGATGACTGTAGTCATACTGTTTCCTCCTTTTATAAATATAAAATTTTCGTGCTGCCATTTACCATTTGGCATGTTCCTAAAAATACTGACCGAAAATTGAGATTGTGTATAGTCAGTAATCAGGTGGACTTTTAACCTGACAACTTCATTATATTCATTTTTTCGTGATTGTCAACAACAAAACGCATTTTTGCTTGTGCATATTGCTATTCGTCGTATAATCTTCACCTATACTTACTCTTATTTTTTGTGCTCTTTGCATATCATCTTTAGTTCGCTAAAGACTTTCCGTTTCTTATGATTGGGTATTTTTTACCGAAATTTTATTATTACCCCTGCAGATTTTAATAAAATCTCCAAAAGTAAGGATTTGACCTGTTTTTTATAAAAAACACAGCAAAAATGAGGTTGTGCAGTAACTTTATTTAATGTATAATAGGCTTGTACACTAAAGTTAGGAGGATTTATTATGCTTAATGACTTTTATAAACAGTTTAAAAGCGGTACCGATATCCGCGGAATAGCCAGCGAAGGAGTTGAGGGTGAGCCCCTCAATATGACAAACGAAGCCGTGCAGGATATGGCAGGGGGCTTCTGCCGTTGGCTTATGGATAAAACAGGCAAGGATGCTAAAAACCTTACTGTATCCGTAGGTCGTGACAGCAGAATCTCAGGCGAGAGAATTGCTTCTGTTGTAACTGAAACTCTCAAAAGCTTCGGTGTAAAGGTTATTTATTGCAACCTTGCGTCCACTCCCTCAATGTTTATGACCACAGTTGACTTAGGCTGTGACGGCGCTGTGCAGATTACCGCAAGCCACCACCCCTTTAACCGCAACGGACTTAAGTTCTTCACACGCGGTGGCGGACTTGAAGGCTCTGACATCACAGCTATCCTTACAAATGCAAGCGATAAAAACTTCCCTCAGGAATCGGATGGCGGAGTTATCGAAACAGTTGACTATATGACTCAGTATGCAGAGCACCTTTGTGATATTATCAAGAAGGGCGTTAATGCTGAAAATTACGATACACCCCTTGAGGGCTTTAAGATTTGCGTAGACGCTGGCAACGGCGTAGGCGGATTCTATGCTGACAAGGTTCTCAGCAAGCTGGGTGCTGACACCAACGGCAGCCGTTACCTTGACCCTGACGGAATGTTCCCCAACCATGTGCCCAACCCCGAATCCCCTGTTGCTATGAAGGCTATATCTGAGGCTGTTGTTGAAGCACAGGCAGACCTTGGCGTTATCTTTGATACCGACGTTGACCGCGGTGCTGTAGTTGACAGCAAGGGTAATGAAATCAACCGTAACAGACTGGTAGCTCTGGCTTCAGCCATTGCACTTGAAAACTGCGCAGGCGGCACAATCGTTACCGACTCTATCACCTCTGACGGACTCCGTGAGTTTATCGAGGAAACACTTCACGGAAAGCACTACCGCTACCGCAGAGGCTACAAGAACGTTATCGACAAGGCAATTGAACTGAATAAAGAGGGCATCCCCTGTCCCCTTGCTATCGAGACCTCAGGCCACGCAGCAATGCAGGAGAACTACTTCCTTGATGACGGCGCATACCTGTGCACAAAAATCATCATCAAAGCCGCACAGCTGAGAAAAGAGGGCAAGGATATCTCCGACCTTATCAGCACTCTCAAGGAAGCTAAAGAGGAAAAGGAAATCCGCATCAAGATTTTAGAGGAAGATTTCCGTGCCTGCGGTGAGAGAGTTATCGCACAGCTTCTCTCCTATGCAGAGAAAAACGATAACTGGCACATTGCTCCCGACAACCGTGAGGGACTCCGTGTTTCCTTTGATGAGAACAACGGCGACGGCTGGTTCCTGCTTCGTCTTTCTGTTCACGACCCCATTATGCCTCTTAACATCGAGAGCAACATCGAAGGCGGTGTAGAGATTATCCTCTCTCACCTTGACGAATTCTGGAAAACCACCGAGGGTCTCAACATCTGATAACACATAACACCAAAGCCTGTGTACTTTTGCAGTACACAGGCTTTTTTATGCCATCATCTTCTCTCTGAGTGCAAGTAGTATCTTCTTTTCTCGTCGGCTTACCTGCACCTGAGTAAGCCCAAGCTCCTTTGCGGTCACAGACTGTGTCTTGCTCTTGAAGTACCGCAAATTTATAAGCTCTCTGTCACATTCAGGCAATTCGTCAATGAGCTTATAGAGGGTCATTTTCTCGGTTATTACTTCCTCCTGAGAATCCACCGCTACGTCTATCTGTCGGTATTCATCCTCAGTTTCATAGGAAAGGGACAAAGGTATTTTAGAAGCTTCAAGTGCCTCTGCCGCTTCTTCCACCGATATCTCAAGGTTATCGGCTATCTCCTTAACTGTCGGTGCATGTCCATTTTCCATCTCGTATTTTTCGCAATACCTTGTTATTTTCAGGCTCAACTCCTTAAGGCTTCTGCTCATTTTAACCGAGCCTCCGTCACGGAAATACCGCTTGATTTCCCCGAGAATTACAGGTACTGCATAGGTAGAAAACCTGTACCCCAAGCTCTCGTCAAAGTTATCCGCCGCTTTTACAAGTCCCACGCAACCGCAGGAGAACAGGTCGTCATACTCTGCACCTCTGCCAATAAACTTACGGGCACAGGCATGCACAAGCCCTGTGTTTTCCTCAATAAGCTTACTGCGGTCTTTCATTCTGTGCACATCGGATAATAGCTTTTTCCATGGTGACGGTTGTCCCCTTTGAGGGAGTTGAGCGGACACACACCTTGTCCATGAAACTGAGCATAACTGCAAAGCCAAGACCTGCCCTTTCCTCTCCCCCTGTAGTATACAGAGGCTCCATCGCCTGTTTTACATTCTCAATACCGCAACCCTTGTCACGGATTTTTATAATCACTTTGTTTGTGTCTGTGATTTTTGCGTTTATGTAGATAATGCCACCTTGGTAGCCGTAGGCGTGAACAATACAGTTTGTCACCGCCTCAGACACAGCGGTCTTAATATCCGAAAGCTCTGCAATGGTGGGATCAAGACACAGCACAAAGTAGGATATAGCCGAGCGAGCAAAGCACTCGTTGATACTTTTTGCACTGAAACTTAAGTTCATTTCATTTACAATATTCATTCCATTACCCCCAATCTTTCAAGTCCGGAAAGGCGGAACACCCTGTCGATATTCGAGGACACATTTATAACCTTAAGCCGTCCGCCTATAAGTGACATCTGTCTGTATCTGCCCATAACAAGCCCTACTCCCGACGAGTCCATAAACTGAACACGGGAGAAGTCCAGCACCAGCAGTTTCGGTCTTTCGCTGTCAGCACGGGCGTCAATCTTCCTTCTTATATCTGCACAGCGGTGATGGTCAATATCACCCATAAGCTTTGCTGTCATAACATTCTCATTATTTTCAATTTCAACCATTTAAACACATCCTTATTTGACACACGTAGGGATTATTATGTTGCACGTAGGGACGACTATCAGTCGTCCGCAAGGCTTCCCCTCCGAGGGGAAGCTGTCACCGAAGGTGACTGATGAGGTGTAGGACACAAAGTGTCCGTCTGAAAAGTTCCCTGCAAAGGCAGGGTGACGGACTTGCAATCCCATCCCTACAACGAAAAAGCCAACACCTATATTGTAATAAGTGTTGGCAAAAAATCCTGTATTATTCAGT
>JAZSLX010000016.1:0-5239 GCA_045535605.1 Ruminococcus sp. | reverse complement strand
ACAGGTAACATCTATGACGGTATCATCCCCACAGTTGATGCTGAGATCGCTGGTGAGTTCGGCAGAATCATGGAGTGGGCTGATGAGTTCAGAACACTTAAGGTTCGTACAAACGCTGACACACCTGCAGATGCTAAGAAGGCTCGTGAGCTTGGTGCAGAGGGTATCGGTCTCTGCCGTACAGAGCACATGTTCTTCGAGGCTGAGAGAATCGCTGCATTCCGTGAGATGATCTGTGCAGATACAGTTGAGGCAAGAGAGGCAGCTCTCGAGAAGATCCTCCCCTATCAGCAGAACGACTTCGAGGCTCTCTACGAGGCACTCGAGGGCAACCCCGTTTGCATCCGTTTCCTTGATCCTCCTCTCCACGAGTTCGTTCCCACAGAGGAAGCTGACATCGCAGCTCTCGCAGAGGCACAGGGCAAGACTGTTGCTGACATCAAGGCTCTCATCGCTTCTCTCCACGAGTTCAACCCCATGATGGGTCACCGTGGTTGCCGTCTTGCAGTAACATATCCTGAGATTGCAAAGATGCAGACAAAGGCTGTTATCCGTGCAGCTATCAACGTTCAGAAGGCACACGCAGACTGGACAATCGTACCTGAGATCATGATCCCCCTCACAGGTGAGGTTAAGGAGCTCAAGTTCGTTAAGGACGTAGTTGTTGCAACTGCAGACGCAGAGATCGCAGCAGCAGGCGCAGACCTCAAGTACGAGGTTGGTACAATGATGGAGATCCCCAGAGCATGTCTGACAGCTGATCAGATTGCTACAGAGGCTGAGTTCTCCTGCTCCGGTACCAACGACCTTACTCAGATGACATTCGGTTTCAGCCGTGATGACGCTGGTAAGTTCCTCAATGCTTACTATGACACAAAGATTTACGAGAACGATCCCTTCGCAAAGCTCGACCAGACTGGTGTTGGTAGCTTAATGAAGATGGCTGTTGCTAACGGTAAGGCAACTCGTCCTGAGATTCACTGCGGTATCTGCGGTGAGCACGGCGGCGACCCCGTATCCGTTGAGTTCTGCCACACAATCGGTCTTGACTACGTATCCTGCTCACCCTTCCGTGTTGCCATTGCTCGTCTTGCAGCAGCACAGGCAGCAATCAAGGATATGAAGTAATTTAAATCCGAGTTAGCTCATATATAATCGCAAGCTCCGTGTGAAAGCACGGAGCTTGTTTGATAAAGAGACACACCTGCCCGAACATGGAGCATTCCTACCAAATCAACCAAGGCTCCCTATATATGTAGCAGCTTGCATTCCAAGCAAAAAAACATGGCAGGTAAATTTACCATCAGATAAGGAGACACAAAAATGGCTTTTCTTAAGAAGTTTTTCCCCTTCTCATTCAAACCTAAAGAGGTAACAAAGGACTTCGTCCTCACAATCGTTTTTTATGCAGTGGCTACAGTTGTAGGCGGTATCATTCTCGGCCTTCTGAGCTTAATCCCCTACATCGGCTGGCTTTTTGATATTGCAGCTTATCTCCTGGGCGTATACTGCACAGGCGGTATCGTACTTGCAATCCTCCACAAGGTTGGCATAATCAAGTAATTTTCACAGGCCATTTCAATCAACCCCCGCCGATTCCTCGGCGGGGGTTGTGTTGTCTTGTTGTTTGCGCTTGCTCTTTTCAAGGGCGTTAGTCAGCACATGGACGTATATGCCCCTGAACTGGGATTGTGCCCTTTCAAAATCTTCAGGAGTAATTTTACCTTCCTCCAGAAGCTCTACAAGCCTCTTTGCTTTTTTCTCAAGTCTTGCGAACTCGCGGTTGATTTGTCCCAATGCCATTGAAGCTGTGGGGTCTGAGCGATAACTCATACTTATCCTCCTATATTTAAATTATACAGGAAGGCAATAAAAAAAGCCTATCCTGCAATCGGGCAGAATTTCCCTAAGGAAATTCCATACCACATGCAAAATAAGCGTATAATTTGTGTAATTATGTTATCATGGTGTATATAAATTGTCAAGAGTCTGCTTTCTTTTTTCACTAAAAAATAATGTGTATTGTGTTCCTGAGAAAAAAGCTATATAATAATAGTATAATCTAAGAAGAACAGAGGTAACTGCAATGAGAGATATTTTGTACAAATACAACACTTCAGGAATGTACACAACAGAGGATAACACTGCTTTTGCAGGTGACTCACACTTGAAATTAATAGTAGAGCCTCATGAGTTTTCAATTGCAATCGGTAAAGAAGTTCTGAGAAGTTCGTCTTTCAGCGGATGTGTAGTTGTTGCTTCTTGTGACGGTGAAGTTGTTTTTTACGATAAGGAAAACAATATTTTCGCCCGAGCAGACAAAAGCGAAAAAAATTACGAAAAGGTGCTTCTTAAATGGAAGCAAAACCTCATAACAATTCAGTTCGGACACATAGAAGAAGTCGATTACTACCCCAATTGCGACGGCGAACATGATCGCTGGGGAGAAGAATGGATAACACAACGCTCAGTTACACTAAACCTGAAAGATAATTCGATAGAAGTAGCATAAAACCTGAAGGAAACTAATGAGGCTATAGCTCTGATGACCCATTCTCCGGAAACACCTTATATGGACTATGTGGCACAAATCAAAACAAACCCTATTACAAGAGCCGTCAAGCTCGCGGATTTACGGCACAACTCTGACTTAACCCGACTTGATACCATTGACGATAAAGCACTGCAAAGAGTTCAGAAATATCAAAAAGCAAAGGAGCTTCTGGAAAGCTGACAAATACAAAAATAACCGCCTGTCGCAGAAATACGGCAGGCGGTTTTACTTTTATTATTCAAGATTTATTACTGAGCAATCTCTACATCAGGTGTGGTCTCGAAGATTTTCTCCATTACCTGATGGTCGGGAGAAAGGAAAAGTGCTACTACTGTGTCGTCGGTGATTACCTTGCACTCCTGTGCGATTGCGTAGTTTTCAGGGTCATAGCTCTGAGACTGGACTTTAACCTCGTTAAGTCTTGCCTCAAGCTTTTCTTCAATCTGAGTTACTGCAGTTTTATCGGTAGCTCTCACCATAATAACCTCGTCGGGGAAAACTCCGTCCATGGTAACAAAGCACTGAGAATCTGCAATCCAAGCCTCCTCTATGCCGTAAAGGTCAAGGAGTCTGGAAGAGTCAATATCCATTGTGCCGTCCATTTTAAGCTCTGAGATAATCTGTGCCTTTACAGAGGCAATATCTGTTGTTGTGTTACTGTCGCCACCCTCAGAACAAGCACAAAGGGCAAATATCATCATAAGTGCAAGCACTGCACTGAAAAGTCTTTTCATTTCAAATCCTCCCTAAAAATCTCAGGGTGTGTGAGTGGAAAGATACTCAATCCACTTTTCACAGCCTGCTTCAGTAAAATGCACGCCCAGTCCATCAGGGTCGCTGCAGAAGTCGCGGTTAAGGTTTACACCCTCTGCATCATACATAACAGATGCAACATCCACAAACGCCCAGCCGTTCTCTGTGCACATTTCGCTCAGACGACTGTTGTAAATCTTAATGTTCTCATTGTTGAGACTTTCGCCTAAAATTGTGCTGGTGTCGGTCATAGGGGTCATAGACTGAACTACCACCTGAATCTGTGGTGACTTCTCGGTGATTTTACCCAGAAGTGTCTTATAGTTCTCTATGGTATCGTCGATGCCATAGAGACCGATATCATTCATACCAAGCATAATGTAAAGTGTATCTGCACCGCTGTTTGCTACGCAATCTTCAACAAGCATTTTTGTTCCCTGATAGGAAGGGTGTACAGACTCGTCGGATACCTCCCACAGAGCATTCGCACAACCAAGAGAGCCTGCTGTGAAGAACTGAGCCTTGCCAAGCTCACCTGTAGCCGCAGCATAGTAGCTGAGCTTAAGGCTTACAGAGTCGCCTACAAAGGCAGTGTTATCAAAGTAATCTGCACTTACCTTAGCACTCTCGGGCACAGCGCCTACGGTATTAGTGTTACCCTGCTCAGAACTTGTATCAGGAGTAGTGCTGTCAGTATCATTATCAACAGTGGTACTGACTTCAGTTGTATCTTCTTCATTTGCAGTGGTGGTGTTCACATCCCCTGTGTCATTACAGGCAACGCAAACAAGTGCCAGAGAAACACACATAAGCACAAGCAGAATTCTAATTAAACCTTTTTTCATAATTATATTTTCTCCTTAAAACTATTCTCAATTCACACTTTCCTAGAAAGCAATACTATCATACATCAAAGGTATTATTTTTTCAACCAAAAAACAAAAAGTTTATAAAAATGCACCTGAGTAAAAACCTCAGGCGTACGCAAATATTCTCATCTGAAAAAAGAACATAAAAAGGCACAGGCGACTAACGCCGCCTGTGTACGCCTTTTCAAAAAACTGAAATCAGCCCTGGTATCCGGGAATCATCTCAGGCTCCTCTGTTGTAGTAACCTCAACAGCAGATGCAACGATAATTTCCTCTACCTCGAATTTAATGATACTCATGTTGGGTTTTTCGTATTTCATTTTAGATTCACCACCTAAATATAGTATAAGCTTATTATATATCATCGATATATATATTTCAACTATTTATAAAAAGTTTTTCATATAAAAATGCAACCTTGCTTGGATAAATACAGGAATCGCGATCTATGAAAAAAAAGTTCTACCCTTAAACTCTGGATATTTTCCTACAAATCGTTAAACCATAGAAAAAATCTCAGTTTGACTCGAAATCTTACGTCTGTTGTCAATCGGTTACAAGCAGAGCAAAATAAGTTGCCTAACACTGACAATGCAGCATTTTGTCACATAGCTTACAAGCAAATGATTAACTCTTTCTAAATCAAAATTGTAACAATAACACAAATTATTCAATTCTGAAAAAGTTTTCCATTATAGTCTTGACAATAGTTCACAATTATGATAACATTAGAGCAGACATTATAAGGAGGTGAATTGAGAATGAAATACGTAGCTCCCGAGATGAACGTTGTTATGTTCGAGGCTGAGGAGGTTATCGTTGCTTCTGTTGTACCTACAACTGAGCCCGAAGGCGGTGACATGGGTAACGAGGACATCTAATTTTTTGAAAATTAAGTCAATTATTTAAAACAGAGACGCCTGATGGCGTCTCTGTTTTTTTATAACTATAAATTGCTTTAAATATAAAAGAATTGCCCCGATAGGCTATCGCCTATCGGGGCATCTTTATATTAAGTTATAAAGCTTAATATATCAACAGGTTTAAGGTTTAGTCCTGATT
>JAZSLX010000085.1:0-11424 GCA_045535605.1 Ruminococcus sp. | reverse complement strand
GGGCGTTCTCAGAAAGCCGACAGAATTTTCTGCAAAAATTTCAAAAATAAGGTTGACAAACCGAAATGCAAATGTTATAATACTTGAGCACTTGAAAAATGCGAGTGTGCTGGAATAGGCAGACAGGCACGTTTGAGGGGCGTGTGTGGCAACGCGTACGGGTTCAAGTCCCGTCACTCGCACCAAAAGGGATACCGTTGGGTATCCCTTTTTTGTTTTATACATTTGTAATTTTATCAATCTGAAAAGTTGTGTTTTTATGAAAACAATAAAGCAAAAGTTAATATTATTGCTTGTAATTGTTCTGTTTGCCTCTATCCTGTTTGGGTGCACGGGTGCTGATGGAAAGGCTACATCACAGATATTCGCACTTGATACGGTGATTGATATTACTGCGTATGGTGTGAATGCAGAGAAGGCGGTGGATGCCGCCAAAGCCGAAATATACAGGCTGGAGGGGCTTTTATCCGTTACAGACAAAGACAGTGATATCTATAGGATAAACGCCTCACAGGGCAATTCTGTTGAGATTAATGAAGAAACCTATGAACTTATAAAAAAATCCCTGAGACTTTCTGAGGAGACCGAGGGAAACTTTGATATTTCTCTTTATAATGTAATAAAGCTCTGGGGATTTACTACAGGTAAGTACCGAGTTCCCGATGATGATGAAATCCACTCAACAGTAAAAAATACAGGCAGTGATAAAATCACTTTAGAGGGTAGCAACCGCATTACTGTATCACAGGGCACTACACTTGATTTGGGCGGAATCGCAAAGGGTTATATTGCTGACAAGGCGGTAGAAGCTATGAAATCCGCAGGTGCTCAGTATGGGCTCATCTCCTTGGGCGGAAACATCCGCACCTTTGGCGAAAAGCCTGCAGGCGAAAAATGGCGGGTAGGCATACGTCACCCTGAGGATAAGGGCTACTTTATGACAATAAGCACTGAGGAAGGCTCTGTGATAACCTCTGGTGCATATCAGCGATATTTTACGCAGGATGGTATCACCTATCACCACATAATTGACCCCAAAACAGGCAAGCCGTCACAGTCTGACGCAGTATCTGTGACCATAATCGGCAGTGACGGTGCTGTGTGCGACGGACTCTCAACAGCTATATTCATTGGCGGTACCGATTATGCAGACAGGCTGTACCAAAAGCTGTCAGGTTTTGAGTATGTAATACTCGGCAAGGATAACTGTGTTTATGCCTCCAAAGGGCTTGAGGGCAGACTTGAACTATCGGATAATTACAAAGATTTAAAAATCATATACAGATAATGATAACCGCAGTGCAGGGTATTAGACCTTGTACTGCGGTTTTAGTTTTTTGTTCATCAGGCACACAAAGAGTTACTCCGAAATAAAATGTATTGTCACGGTATAAAGACTTTTTTATGTGGCAAAAATATTTACAAATGAACTTCGGAGTGTGAAGTATGAACATAAAACGCGGAGATATATATTATGCAGACTTAAGCCCTGTTATCGGCTCTGAGCAGGGCGGCGTGAGACCTGTGCTGATTGTGCAAAATGATGTGGGCAATAAATACAGCCCCACGGTGATTGCCGCCGCTATTACAAGCCAGCAGACAAAGGCAAACATTCCCACTCACATTCACATAGGCTGTGAATCCAGCGGACTTGCCAAGAACAGTGTTGTACTGCTTGAACAGGTACGGACTATTGACAAAAAGCGTCTTAAGGAAAAGATGGGCTGTGTGGACAGAAATGCTATGAATCAGATTGACCAAGCGATATCCATATCTCTGGGACTGGGTGCCTACTGAACAGAATACAGCGAATATGAAGAAACGGCTGAGGAATGAACCTCAGCCGTTGTGTTTTATATCAGATTATACAAGCTCCGCTACTGCGTTCTTAAGGGCATCCACCCTATCTGTAACCTCCCACTTAACAGGCAAGTCCTCGCGACCCATATGGCCGTATGCGGCAAGGGGTCTGTACTTGGTATTGAGCAGCTCAAGGTCGCGGATGATACTTGAGGGACGTGCATCAAAGACCATATCCACAGCCTTACTGATAACCTCGTCACTATACTGAGAAGTACCGAAAGTATCAACAAACACAGAGACAGGCTTTGCAACACCGATTGCGTAAGCAAGCTGTACCTCACACTTGTGAGCAAGCCCTGCCTTAACAATATTCTTTGCAATGTAACGGCAATAGTATGCCGCACTGCGGTCAACCTTTGTGGGGTCTTTGCCTGAGAAGGCACCGCCGCCGTGACGGGGGTAGCCGCCGTATGTATCAACGATAATCTTTCTGCCTGTAAGGCCAGCATCACCACAGGGACCGCCGATAACAAATCTGCCTGTGGGATTGATGAAATACTTTGTATTCTCATCAAGAAGCTCTGCAGGTACAATGGGCTTTACAACGTGATCAAGTAAGTCTGAACGAATCATATCAAGTGTCGCACTCTCTGCATGCTGAGTGGAAATAACGATTGTATCAATGCGTACTACCTTATCACCGTCATACTCAACTGTAACCTGAGTTTTACCGTCGGGATAAAGGTATGGAACTGTGCCGTTCTTGCGAACTTCTGTGAGACGCATAGCGAGCTTCTGTGCAAGAGAGATGGGCATAGGCATAAGCTCCTCAGTCTCATCACAGGCAAAACCGAACATCATACCCTGATCGCCTGCGCCAAGCTGATTCATTGTATCAGCCTCGCCATCCTTAAGCTCAAGGGAATTATCAACACCCATTGCAATATCAGCAGACTGCTTGTCCATAAGTACGTTAACAACGCAGGTCTTGCCGTCAAAACCGCAAGCCTCGTTATCGTAGCCGATGTCGCAGGCAACCTGACGTGCAATTGCCTCAATATCAACATCTGCATTTGCTGTAATCTCACCCATTATGCCAATGTAACCTGTAGTTGCTGATGTCTCACAAGCAACGTGAGCTGTCTTGTCCTGCTCGAAAATTGCGTCAAGCACTGCGTCAGAAATCTGGTCGCAGAGTTTGTCGGGATGTCCCTCGGTTACGGACTCTGATGTAAAAAGATATCTTGCCATAATAAAACTCCTTCCATTTCCTAAAAAATACTATCTGTCAACAAAATGTGACAGTAAAAAACCGCTGCCGGAAACCGACAGCGGTATGAAAACTCATCTTTCGGAATTCCGCAGGATTTGGCACCTTACAAGTGCAGGTTGCCGGACTTCACAGGGCCTGTTCCCTCAGTCACTCTTGATAAGCGGTTATTAAATTTACATTGATATTATAACACCCGATTTGCAAATGTCAAGTGTTTTATCTTTCCTCTCGGAAATAGGGCAATCCCAGATGTGCAGGAGGCTGATGCTCGCGCTTTTTACGCATGCTTGTGAATACAAGCACGATGATTGTAACAACGTAAGGAAGCATTTTGAAAAGCTCCTGAGTTTCAACACCAAGGCCCACTGCATAGGTGTTTGCGTTGAACAGTGCACCGAATACAAACGCACCGATGATTGCCATATAGGGCTTCCACAGCGCAAAGATAACCAGTGCAATAGCCATCCAACCTCTGTCACCGAAGGCATCGTTTGACCAGCTACCGTTAGCATAAGCCATAACATACTGGATACCGCCTAAACCTGCAATAGCACTGCCTATACAGGTTGCAACGTACTTGTATTTTGTAACATTGATACCTGCGGCGTCTGCAGTTGCAGGGCTCTCGCCTACTGCACGCAGGTTAAGACCTACCCTGGTCTTAGTGAGGACAATTGAAGCAACAATTGCAATGATAATAGCAAAGTATGTGAGAAAGTCAAAGGAAAGGAAAAGCTCACCAAACCATCCTAAATCATCTGCAAAGGGAAGCTTTGTGCAGAAGAATTTACTTGTCTTTGTAAGAGCTACAGAGGGCATATCGCTGTCAACAAGCTTGATAAGTGATGCGCCGAAGAAGTTACCGAGGCCGATACCAAAGGTAGTAATTGCAAGACCTGTAACGTTCTGGTTAGCTCTGAGGGTTACGGTGAAAAAGCTGTAGATAAGACCCATAAGCATAGAGCCTAAGATACAGCAGATAAGAGGAATAAACACAGCCAGAAATGCATTCATATTGGCTATATCGTTACCACAGGCATTTTCGTAGAGGAAAGAGCCTGTTACACCGCTTATTGCGCCTACATACATAATACCGGGGATACCGAGGTTCAGGTGACCTGACTTTTCTGTCAGAATCTCGCCTGTAGCACCGTACAGCATTGGAACGCCGATGAGGATTGCTCTGACAATATAAGAGATCATACCTTAACCTCCTTTTTTGAATGACGGAATTTAACGGAATAGCGGATAAAGAACTCACAGCCTACAACAAAGAGGATAACGATACCCACTGTGATGTCTGCAAAGGATGAGTTAAGTCCGCAGGTATCAGCAACCTTGGCAGAGCCAAGATTGAGGAAGATAACAAGGGCAGACATAATCACCATGATGAAGGGATTGAACTGACCAAGCCATGATACCATAATCGCTGTGAAACCCTGACCGCCTACTGTATTGGGGTCGATAGAGTGGTTAGTACCGGAAACAAGGAGCATACCTACGATACCGCACAGAGCACCTGAAACAACCATTGTACGGATAACAACCTTTTTAACGTTGATGCCGATATAACGGGCTGTGTTCTGGCTTTCACCTACTACTGAGATTTCGTAGCCGTGCTTTGAGTAATTTAAGTAGATATACATAAGGATTGTGATAACAAGGATGATGATTACATTCAGTGCATACTTGTTATCGCCGATTGTGGGAAGATTACCATAAGCTACGGGGTTAATCTTATTGGAGCCGCCACCCTCGATATAAAGGTAATACTTGATAATCTGAGTAGCAACGTAGTTCATCATAAGTGTGAACAGAGTTTCGTTTGTGTTGTACTGAGCCTTGAACACTGCAGGAATTACACCCCACAGAGCACCCGCCAACACACTTGTAACGAGAATCACAAGGAGAAGTACGGGATAAGGAAGCTTATCGCCAAGCTCAATCATACAAATCATAGATGCAAGTCCGCCCATAAGAGCCTGTCCCTCTGCACCGCAGTTCCAGAACTTCATCTTGAAGGCAGGTGTTACTGCAAGGGAGAGTCCTAAGAGGATTGCTGTTTTTTGGAGGAACTTCCACAGCATAACGGTGGAGCCTGTCTCCAACTTACCGAATGTACCGCGGTACATTGTCTCATAAATTGAGAAAAAGCTCTCTTTTGTAAGGAGCATTGAGATAACACCTACAAGGAGCAGGGCTATAACAATAGCGGCAATACGCACAAGCCATGCCTGCCACCATTTCATATCGTCACGCTTTACAAGGTGAAACAGAGGCTCGTGACTGTGTTTTGTTTTCTTCATATCACTCATTGCTGTTTCCCTCGCTTTCCTCAACAGTTTTGGTCATAAGAATACCAAGCTCTTCTTTAGTGGCAGTTCTGCCGTCAACAATACCTGTTATTCTGCCTGAACCGATAACCATAATTCTGTCGCAAAGTTCAGTGAGAACGTCAAGGTCCTCGCCTACAAAGATAATTGCAACACCCTTTGCCTTCTGCTCGTTGAGCAGGTTGTAGATAGTATAAGAAGAGTTGATATCAAGACCTCTTACAGGGTATGCTACCATGAGCACCTTGGGAGAAGCCGCAATCTCACGTCCTACAAGAACCTTCTGGATGTTACCGCCTGAGAGCTGTCTGACAGGAGTTGAAACACTGGGAGTAACAACCTCCAGATCCTCAACAATCTTCTCAGCCAGTGTCTTGGGGGCTTTTCTCTCAAGGAAGAAGGACTTACCCTTGCGGTAGCTTCTCAGCATCATATTATCGGTGATATCCATATTAGCAACAAGACCCATACCAAGTCTGTCCTCGGGAACAAAGGAAAGACGAACACCCAAATCACGAATCTGTCTGGGAGTTTTATCTCTGAGGTTTTCGGTATTACCTGTTTTGGGGTTGATGTAGGTTATCTCACCGGAGGAAACCTTCTGCAAGCCTGCAATAGACTCAAGGAGTTCTCTCTGTCCACTTCCTGCAATACCTGCAACACCTAAGATTTCTCCGCCCTTAAGAGTAAAGGACACATTACTGAGGAGCTTTATGCCTGCACGGTCTGTGCACTCAAGACCTTTTACTATGAGTCGGTCCACAGGGTCTTTGGGCTCTGTTCGCTCGATATTGAGAGAAATCTTCTTGCCTACCATCATTTCGGTAAGCTCCTGCTCTGAGGTTTCAGAAGTATTAACAGAGCCGATATACTCGCCCTTGCGAAGTACCGCAACTCTGTCAGACAGAGCCATAACCTCGTTAAGCTTATGGGTGATGATGATAATTGCCTTGCCTGCCTCACGCATACGGCGGAGAACATCAAAAAGCTTCTGAATCTCCTGAGGAGTCAGAACTGCTGTAGGCTCGTCAAGAATCAGGATATCTGCTCCTCGATAAAGCACTTTTACAATTTCAACTGTCTGCTTCTCTGAAACAGACATGGTGTAAATCTTCTTCTCGGGGTCAAGGTCAAAGCCGAATTTATCACAGATTTCACGGATTTTCTCTGTGGATTTTTTCAGGTTATACTTGCCGTCCTCGATACCCAGAACAATATTCTCTGCTGCTGTGAAAACATCAACAAGCTTGAAGTGCTGATGAATCATACCGATTTTGTAGGAGAAAGCATCCTTGGGAGAAGCAATAACCGCCTCTTCTCCATCCACAAGAATCTGACCTTCATCGGGGAAATAAATACCCGATATCATATTCATCAGAGTTGTTTTACCTGAGCCGTTTTCACCCAGTATAGAGAGAATCTCCCCTCGGTAAGCAGTAAGGCTAACGTTTTTGTTAGCAACTACTTTACCAAAGGTTTTGGTAATATTCTTTAGTTCGATTGCCGCTTGTTTAGCCACCATACAACCTCCTTGCGTAATTCTGAAGAAAACCTTATGAGCACATAAGACTTTATTCAGAACTACCCTATAAGGGCGAAGCGGGGCAAGAAGCCCCGCCTCTGAAAATTTTAAACATTAGCCGTAGTTCTCGTCAAGAAGTGTGATACCATCGATTCTGAGATCGAAGTAAGGAGCACTTCTGAGTGAAGACTCTTCAAAGATACCGTTAACGATAGCCTCTGTATCAGGTGTGAAAGCATCGTCTGTATCAACGTCTGCGATATAGCTTGTAAGAGTCTCGCCGCTTACTGTGAAGTTAGCTGTATCAAATACCTTGAGAGTACCGTCAAGGATCTGACCCTTAACTTCCTCAAGTTTCTCAGCTGTACCCTCTGCTGCAGCTGTTGTGTTTACATCTGTAAGAACAACAGAGCCTGTCTCGATTGTACCAGTCCAGTCAGCCTCGATAGCTGTGCCTGTCTGTACGCACTCGATCATGTGCTTGAAGTAAGGAGTCCAGTCGATTCTGGAAGAAACGATGAAGGTGTTGGGGCAAGCTGCGATTGTGGAACCATTGTAGGAAACGTTGGGAACACCTGCGTTCTCACAAGCTGTGGGAGCACCCATGGAGTCAGCGTGCTGAGAAATAAGTACGCACCCACCGTTGATAAGAGCAAGAGCTGCTTCCTTCTCAAGAGTCTCGTCATACCAGGAACCTGTGAACTTAACATCCATTGTTACTGTGGGGCATACGCTCTTTGCACCAAGGTAGAAGGATGTGTAACCTGACATAACCTCTGCAAATGTGAATGCACCAACATAACCCATCTTAGCCTGATCAGCAGTGATTGTGCCGTCAGCGATCATCTCGTTGAGCTTCATACCTGCTGCAACACCTGCAAGGTATCTGCCCTCATAGATGGAAGCAAAAGCATTGTGGAAGTTATCAAGACCTGCTGTGTGAGCCTGTGTACCTGTAGCGTGGCAGAACTCAACATCAGGATATTCCTCGGCTGCCTGCATAAGGAAGGACTCGTGACCGAAGCTGTCAGCGAAGATTACGTTACAGCCGTCAACCTCGATAAGCTCAACTGCTGCATCGTAGCAATCTGTGGACTCGGGAACCTGAGTCTTCTGTGCATACTCAACGCCCATTGCGTCGCAAGCTGCAACTGCTGCGTCCATGAAGGTCTTGTCGTAGGTGGAGTTCTCAGCGTGAAGGAAGAGGAAACCAACCTTAACTTCTGTTGTGTCTGTGTTTGCTGCACCTGTTGTGGTGTCTGTGTCTCCGCCTGCACATGCTGCAAAAGCAAACAGCATCATAACTGCAAGAAGAGCGCAAAGGATTCTTTTCATTGTAATTTCCTCCTAAGAAATATATTTATAATAATAGGGCTTACCATATTGGCTTGTCCTAAAATTATCAGAAAATACCAACCAGTGTAGGATTATCGGAAGATAATCTCACCTGTTTCAGGATTCATAGATTCAACAATAGCAAGAGACTCAACTCGGATTCCGCTTTCTCTGAGCTCATCTCCACCATGCTGGAAGCCCTTTTCGATAACAATACCGCAGCCTACAAGCTCTGCACCTGAGCCCTTGATGATATCAATAAGACCTCTGAGAGCACAGCCATGAGCAAGGAAGTCGTCGATAACAAGCACCTTGTCACCCGAGCCTATAAAGTCCTTGGAAACGATAACATGGTTTACGTTGCCGTGGGTGTAGCTTTTAACATCGCTCTGATAGAAGTCATTGCTGATGTTGATGGACTTGGACTTCTTTGCAAATACCACAGGGCAGGAGAAAAACTGAGCAGCAATACAGGCAATGCCGATACCTGAAGCTTCAATTGTAAGTATCTTGTTAATCTCACAGTCCGAGTAAATACGCCTGAACTCCTTGCCGATTTCACACAGAAGGTCTACGTCTACCTGATGATTGAGAAAGCTGTCCACCTTGAGTATATTGCCGGGGAACAACTGACCGTCCTTTAAAATTCTATCCTTGAGAAGTTGCACTATCTCACCTCATAAATACAAATACATAATATATTATAGACCAAATACGACAAATTTTCAATACTTTATCACATTATAAGGAGCCAAAGAAAAGCCATTCTTTTTGTTAATTATGACAAAAAACGCACTGGTTCCAAACAATGGGAAACAGTGCGTTGAAATATGTACTAAGTATTTTATAAACTGACAAAGCTTATCCTGCAAAAACGGCTTCATCAGAAGAAGCAGCAAACTCATCAAAGCTTGAGGGTGCCTTCATCTTTTCGCAGACTATGTCAAATTCTGCCAGCAAATCCACAATCTGATTGTAGACTTCAAAGTCTGCAAGGTTATCGGTATCATTGATAAGAGCTACGGTAAAAAGTTCACCCTTCTCCTGTGCATCTGCAAGATAAGTCTTAAGCTCCATAAGTGTAACCTGTCTGTCATCGTTGAGGATAATTTGCTCACCCGAAACCGTAACCGCAATTATCTCCGGAGTTGTACCCTTTCCATCATCAGAGAAGAACAAATCGGAGATAATAACTCCGCCGAAAATAACTATGCAGAAAGCCACAGCCAGTATCAATGCTCTGAGCATTATCCTGCCTGTTTTCCTGACCTTTGAGTCCGGTGTGTTATTTGTGTTTTTTTCTTTTTTATTTTTCATAATTATCACCGAAAATAAGAATCACTTAAAATTTTATCATCTTTTTACAGATTTTGCAAATCCCTGACGTTATCTCCCATTAAGGGAACTTTCAAAAGAGCAGGCATAACAAGGTAATACACAAGCCCTGTAAGAGAGCCTGTAACCAAGGCACTGAGGGTAAGCACAGGGAAATATCCGTATACTGCGTCCGACACAAGCAAAAGCGCCACAAGAAGCTGTCCGCAATTGTGAAGGAAAGCACCCCATACACCTATACCTAAAGAGCCGAAACTAAGTTTTCTCTGTCTTACAAGCAGGTACATTCCCAAGGTTGCAAGCAAACCTCCTGCAAGACTCATCAAAAAAGCTGTGACGCCACGGCTAAGAAGTGTAAACAATGCCTTTATTATAACCACGCAAAAGGCACAAGGTAAGGGACAAAGTTCAAGGGAAAACATAACCGCTAAGTTTGAAAGTCCCAGCTTCATACCGGGAAGCGTAAAGGGCAGGTCGGGAATCATCCCCTCAAGGAATGACAGCACAAGAGCAACTGCTGAAAGCACTCCTGTGCGGCACAGCACAAGCACACTTTTTTTCATCATAAACTTACTGCTCATACCATCACCCCGCAACTGCATCAGGTGCATTTGTATCGGTATCGTTATCTGCCACAAGCTTAACAGACACCCTTGCAGGCAGACATACCGCTGACTCTCCTGAATTTGTCAGAAGTCCTGTATTCACACAGAGCTTATCCGGACAATCTGAACTTTTGAAAGCCACGCCCTGAGATGACACAGAAATCACCGCTGTGCCGTCACCCTCAACTGTAAGCTCATAGGGCTCTGATACTGACGCCAGAGGAATTTCACAATACACCTCTCCCCTGACTGAAACAACAGCGATAAGGTTTGAATCAGACTTTGCACCAAACAGCAGACAAATCCCCAACACAAAGGCAAGCACCACTACCGATAAGGGCAATAAATCCCAAAGAGCAAAATATTTTCTTTTAGAGTTGTTACAGTCTGTCATAACAGCACTCCGAATTTCTAACATGTAAATATATATATAACATTTTAGATTATACCCTACCGCTACAAACTTTGCAACAGCAACCCCAAAACGAACCTTATATTTTACACATTAATATGTGTAAAAAACTTGACAAAGGAACTCTGATGTAGTAAAATACTTTTCATTAAACGCAATGATGCGGATTAGTACGCAAATAATTTTTCTTTCAGAGAGATGTCGGTTGGTGCAAGACATTGGAAAAACTTTGCTGAACTCACCGTTGAGCGGTTGCTGTGAACTGCACATCTGTGCAAATAATGGCAGACGGGAACTCCCGTAACAGAGTTAAGATGTGATTGCATCTAAGGGCATCCGACAGGATGAAGAAGAGTGGTACCGCGGAAACGTAAATGATAATGACGTTTTCGTCTCTTTATATGACAAAGAGACGAAAGCGTTTTTTTGTTAGTACTACCCACTATAATTTGGAATGAGGTTTTAATTATGAAAAAAATCAACATCACCGACATTACTCTCAAAAAGCTTGCACAGGAGCGCGAGATTTCTCTTCTTTTCCGTGAAAAAACAGTTATCGCCGCTTGCGCAGACTCTCTGGGTGCAGATACAGTTGAGCTTGCTCCTATAAAGAATCTCCGTGAGGATACTATTATTTATAAAACAATCGCAAAAAACATAAATAATGCTTCTCTTGCAATCCCCGTAGGCTTTACTACAGAGGATGTAGCTGCAGCTTGGGAATGTGTAAAGGAAGCAAAGAAGCCCCGATTACAGGTAGAGGTACCTACCTCCACAGTTCAGATGGAATACACCTATCATATGAA
>JAZSLX010000043.1:0-25777 GCA_045535605.1 Ruminococcus sp. | reverse complement strand
TCTAACATATTTTTTCTTCAAAGTCAATCAATTTATGTCAAATTTTATATTCATACTTTTTTACAGCGATTTCATCAATCGGTTCAATCAATGCCTTTGTAACAAACTTCGATAAGGGCTGAAGATCACTACCAATAACTTTGCATCCAAAAC
This sequence comes from Ruminococcus sp., assembly GCA_045535605.1. Taxonomy (GTDB): domain Bacteria; phylum Bacillota; class Clostridia; order Oscillospirales; family Acutalibacteraceae; genus Ruminococcoides. Next base: position 25,624 of record JAZSLX010000043.1, on the reverse strand, counting down.
GCAAAGATTCAAAAATTGTTGTTCCACCACCCATAAATGGATCTAAAACAGTTATGTTAGGAAATTGTTCAGAGGGCTTATAAAAATCATTATATATATCTGTGCTCTGGAAAAAATCCTCTCTGAGTAACTTTTTTTACCTGAGTGGGTAAGCAGAGCTTTGCATATATGCCAGATCTATGTGTTTTATGTGATGTTTTGCTGTATTTTTATTCCTAATCATTGACTTTTTAGTAAAAAAATCTTATAATAACTCTGTTATGTCTCAACAAGACTTAGCAGAGTTATTTTTTATACGGAGGTCCAATTGCATATGAAAAGGCTTGGAATATCTGTTTCCCTGATACTTGCCATCCTTATCCTTGCATTTTCTGTACTTTCTGTTTTCGGTTACAGCTACTATGTAGGCGACAACAAGAATACAGTTTTCAAGGGATTCGGCAGTATTGATTGGGGCATTGACGTTAACGGCGGTTCTAAAATCGCAATCAAAGCATCAAGTGTTGACGAAATCGACGCTGTTGCAGATGTAGTCAGAGACCGTGCAACAGGCATGGGCTTAACTGACCATCAGATTTATGTGGATGAAGCTAAGGGTGTGCTTGAGCTTACAGTACCCAATAGCCTCAACTGCGATTTTTCTGCGCAAGAGGTTGCAGCTTTCCTCACTTCCTACGGTGAGGTTACACTTCGTCCCGGCAGCTCATACACAAGTATGACTGTGGATTCCTCTGACAGCGCTTGTTTTGTAACTCCTACAGGCACAACTGCTCAGACAGTCCTTGTAACAAGTGACGACATCAAGGGTTCATCATGGTTTGAGTATACAGAGGATAAGTTTACATATTACTATTTAAACCTTGACTTCAATGAGGCTGGCTCAGAGAAGATGGCAACCTACACCAACGCGGACACTGGCACATACTACAATCAGACAGTATCTATCTGGCTTGATGACCGTATGCTTGCTAATCCCACAGTAAGCGATACCATCGATCAGGGTGCCCTGTCCTTCAGCAGCGACAGCTTTACTGAATCAAAGACAGAGCTTTACTCAGCAATCATTTCTTCAGGCAAAATGCCTTGCGTAGTATCTATTGTTTCTACTGAGGAAGTAGCTCCTGTTGCAGGCAACATTTCTGATATTATCTTCATTGCAGGTATTGTGGCTCTTATTGCAATCGCTGTATTTATGATTATCAGATACAAGCTGGGTGCAGTTGCAGGTATCTTTGCAGTGCTTCTCCAGTTCTCAGCACTTACTGCTGTAATCACTCATTTTGTAGGTGAGGGCAGAACCTTCCTGCTTACAATTCCAGGTGCTGCATCCCTTGCGCTTTCAGTTATGCTTACAGTTCTCAGCTTCCTTGTAATGGGCGAGAAGATGAAGTCAGAGCTTATGGGCGGCACAGTAGTTGGTACTGCAATCTCCACAGCAATTGAGAAGAGCAGAAAGTTTATCCTTGATATGAGCGTTGTGCTTGCAGTTGTTGCTCTCATTGGTATGTTCATGTTCGGCACAGCAGGCCTCACAACATCCATCTTCGGTGCATATACCATCAGTGGTGTTTATAACTTCTCTTATGTACTCTTCTTCGGTGCTTTGTTTAACCTTGTGTCTGGTTATCTTGTGCCCGAGCTTATGCTCAGAAGCCTCCAGAGCTTCTCAAAGAAACCTTCTATGTTCGGAGGTGCAAAGTAATGAAAAAGACAATTAATTTCGCTTCTCTTTCAAAGCTTATGCTTATTCTTGCTGCAGCAATTGTTGTAGCAGGTGCTTTGCTTCTTGTTATCATAGGTGGCAATACAGTTGCTCCCTTTACCTTTACAAACCTCAGCTTTTCTCTTGTGATTAAGGCAGTAGTTGCAGCAGTGCTCGTATGTGCACTTGTGCTTATTTACTTCCTTATCAGATTCAAGAAGGAAGGCGTTAAGATGGCTCTGATTGCAACAGCAGGTGCCTCAGTGAATGCGCTTGTTGCCTTTGCACTTTGCGTTATTTGCAGAGCAAGTCTCTCTGATATGACCTTTGCGGTTATTCTCCTTGCTGTAGCTCTCAGCTTCATTACATTCATTCTTTTTGCTTACAGCTTCACAAAGAAGACTTCCCGCAAAAAGACAGCAGAGACTGATGTGGATGCTTTCTCTGTTGCAGCAAATAAGGTATGGCAGATTATGCTCTTAATGCTTGTACTTACTTGCGTTGTACTTGTAGCAGCATTTGTTGCTTCCCTTATTTACTCTGCAGGTGTACTTGCACTCTATGCACTTCCTGCAATTCTCACTGCAGTATTTTCTGTACTGTTCTCACTTTCTTTCACCTGCAAGCTTTATGCTGACAAGGTATAAGAAATATTAAGTATCATAAAAAGTCGGGCGGTTTATTCCGCCCGATATTTTGCTTTTACAGTTTGATTTATTCCATATTGAGGAAAAATTACTATGGCACTTCTTAAAGTAACAGATTTAAAATTAGGTTATAACGGCTCAACTGTAATCGATAACCTGAGCTTTTCAGTAGGTGAGGGAGATTACCTGTGCATAGTTGGTGAAAACGGCACAGGCAAAACTACCCTCATCAAGGGTATCTTAGGTCTGCTCAGCCCATATAGCGGTAAGGTTGAGTATTCCGATGGTCTTACACGTAACCATATCGGCTACCTTTCTCAGCAGCAGAAACTCTCAAAGGATTTCCCTGCCTCAGTTATTGAGATTGTAATGTCAGGTTTCCTTAACAATCGTCTATTTGCTTTTTCTTACTCAAAGAAAGAGCGTGAGGAAGCACTTAGTATAATGAAACGAGTAGGCATAGAGGATTTCCGAAATAAGAGCTTTTCGGAACTTTCAGGGGGACAGCAGCAGAGAGTGCTCCTTGCTCGTGCACTTTGTGCAGCAAAGAAACTCATTCTCCTTGATGAGCCAACCTCAGCACTTGACCCTCTGGCTACAGCAGATTTTTATTCAATCGTTAAGACCTTGAGTCAGGAGGGGACAGCAGTAATTATGGTTTCCCACGATATTAATTCTGCAGTGCGTAACGCTACCCATATTCTGCACCTGAGCTCAGACAGCTTTTTCTTCGGCACAACTCACCAGTATATGCATTCGCCCTTTGGTACCAGATTGCTTATGCCGGATTGTCCCTGTGATGCTTGTGCTCATAATACGGGAAGGCAGGTGAGAGATAATGGCTGACATCTTCCGCTACCCGTTTATGGTTAATGCCCTGATAGTAGGTGTGCTCATAGCTGTTTGCTGTGCACTACTGGGTGTGGTGCTGGTGGTTAAGCGTTATTCAATGATTGGTGACGGGCTTTCTCACGTAGGCTTCGGAGCACTCTCAATAGCAGCAGTGTTGAATATTTCAACACCCATATATTTTTCTTTGCCTGTTGTTATGATAGCGGCGTTTTTTCTGTTAAGACTCACCGAAAACAGCAGGATAAACGCAGATGCGGCAATTGCCGTAATCTCCAGCTCAGCCCTTGCAATTGGTGTTTTTGTGGCAAGTATAAATGGCACTAATATCAACCTTCAGCAGTATATGTTCGGCTCAATCCTGTCTGTAGGTAAATCCGATATTGTTATCAGTGTCATTCTCTCGGTGTTTGTAATCGCTATGTATTTCCTGTTTTATAACAAGATTTTTGCAATCACATTTGATGAAAACTTTGCCACCGCTACAGGAATCCGCACAGGCTTCTATAACACTGTGATATCCCTGCTAACTGCTATCACCATCGTGGTGGGTATGCGTATGCTGGGAACTCTGCTGATTTCTGCAATGATTATTTTCCCTGCACTTACCTCAATGAGAGTGTGCAAGCGGTTTGTAACTGTAATAATCACATCAGTTATAGTATCTGTATTCTGCGTACTCTCAGGACTTTTCACTTCCTTTACATTCAAGGATGTGCCTGTTGGTGCTACCATAGTTATCTTCAATCTTGCAGTATTCCTGATATTCCTTTTGATATCGGCAGTACATAAACTCGTTTCCAAGAAAACCAAAGAATAAGTAAAAAAGCCTTTCTCTTGTGAGAAGGGCTTTTTATATTATATTCTTGGCATTGGGCAATTCGCTTTCTTTTAAGGACAACAACTGCTCCTTTGTGCTTTCGCAGGTAGCAATCAAATCTGCATTCTCTCCGTGAACAATAAAGCTTTCCAGTTGTGACATATTCTTTCCGATTTCATCCACATAATCATGGAACAACAGCATATCAATAACCGAAACTGTTTCTTCCCAGCTTTTCTCTGTTTCTCTTGCTGAGAACGCAGCTTTCTGTGTGTTTCCTGTTTCCACCATTCTCTCTATTTGTTCTATCCTCTCAATATATTCATCCGTACATCTGGATACACTCACATATTCGGCAATGCACAGACCTATGACAATCAGCAGTAAAGCCGCCGCCACATACATTCTTTTCATTCACTGCACTTCCTTATAATGTTGTATTCCTTGAGCCTGTTTGCAGTCATAAGCATAACGTCCTCAACCCTCATATTCTCCTGAGCAAGTGTCCTGTTTATCCATACCTCGTCTATGTTGCACAGTGCCATAGACCTTGTCAGCAGCTCTCCGTCGCTGATAATTACTGCCTCAATGCCTGTGTCTCTTGCAGGAAGCCTCAAATCCTCCATTGATGGACTCCTTTTCTCAGGTTTCAGCAGAACACTTATCTGTCCGTTTGTCTCAATAATGCAAAACTGAACATCTTCAATGCTGAACACACCCTGCTGACGAAGCAGTACAGATAAATCCTCGGTTGTAAGCCTGAGCTTTCTCAGCATATTTTGCTTGAGTCTTCCGTTTTCAATGATAATCTCAGGCTTTCCGCAGATAAGATTCCGAAGTGATGGTATCTTCATCATCAGAACACTTAAGAATATTTCTCCTGAAATCAGTATAAGCACAGGCACAATGCCCGATAGCAAGGGCTGTGATGTGTTCTGCATAGGTATGGACGCAATATCTGCAATAACCATAGTTACAACCAGCTCAGAGGTCTGCATATCACTGAGCTGTCTTTTGCCCATAATTCTGATGGCGAATATTACGAAGATGTACATTAATGCTGTTCTGATAACTGAAATTACCATAGCTTCACCCTGTGTTAATATGCCTTAGGATGTGGGGGATTATTCAGTAAATTCCATAGATTTTCTGCCCTCTGAGGAATAATTCAAATTTTGCATAATTTTTGCATATAATTCGAAAAACTACTTTTAATTTCAGATGTTTTGAGTTATAATAGACAACGTATAAGTATATCTATAATCAGAATGTCACGTAATAGCCTTCCCCTTGAGGAAGCTCCCTTGATAAGGGAGATGTCTGCAAAGCAGATAGAGGTTCTGCCATTTCTGCAAGGAAAATGGGGACCGCTTGCGGTGGATGAGGTGGAAAAGGTTATAAATCTTGCTATCTTTGTTCATGCGATTAACCCCACCATGATGACAAAAAATATAAAAAGAGGTGTTAATATGAGCGCACAGTTTTCAATCTCACTTGCAAAAATTATTAAGGAAGTTCAGCTGGAACCTTTCTATATGCCTCGTAATCCTGAGGAAATAGAAATTAACTCTATGGATATTGATCGTCCGGGTCTGGGTCTTACAGGTTACCTTGAATTCTTCGACGGCAGCCGAATTATCATTTTCGGTAATACAGAGTTTGCGTATCTGAGCCAGTTTGACGAGGAAAAGCAGTTTGAGCATATAGATAAGCTCTTTGTTATGCAGCCTCCTGCAATAATCATTGCAAGAAACCTTGAGCCATCAGAGGCTATTGTTAAATCCGCCGAGAAAAACGGTGTTCCCATTTTACGCAGTGGTGAAACTACATCTGCAATCTCAGCATCTCTTATTACCTTCCTCAATGCCGAGCTTGCTCCCCGTATTACCCGTCACGGTGTTCTGGTTGAAGTTTACGGCGAAGGTGTTCTCCTTATCGGCGACAGCGGTGTAGGTAAGTCAGAAATCGCAATCGAGCTTATCAAGCGAGGACACAGACTTATTGCCGACGATGCTGTTGAAATCCGCCGTGTTTCCAACCGTACACTTGTTGGTGCTTCTCCTGCCAATATCCGCCACTTCATTGAGCTTCGCGGTATCGGTATCATTAATGCCCGCCGTATCTTCGGTATGGGCGCTGTTAAGCTTACCGAGAAAATTGATATGGTTATCAATATGGAGCAGTGGGATACAGAGAAAGTCTACGACAGAATCGGTATGGATAATACATATACTGAGATTATGGGTATTCAGGTGCCTATTATGACTATTCCTGTAAAGCCCGGCAGAAACCTTGCAATTATCATCGAGGTTGCGGCTATGAATAACCGTCAGAAGAAGATGGGCTATAATGCTGCTCAGGAGCTTCTGCAGAGCCTCGGTATGGACGTAAGCGAGGATACAATCCAGAACAAAAAAGTTGATACAGGATGGGACTTCTGATGAAAATTGTAGCAGACCTTCATACTCATACAATTACATCTGTTCATGCCTATGCTACTGCTCTTGAGATGATAGAAGAGGCAGAGCGTCTTGGGCTTTATGCCTTTGCGATTACCGACCATGGTGAGAGTATGCACGGCTCACCTCATCCGTACTATTTTATGAATCTTCATGCAATCCCCAGAGTTTTCAAGGGAGTCCGTGTTCTCAAGGGAATTGAAGCAAACATCACAGACCGCATGGGCAATATGGATGCAGATGATTCAATCCTCAAGAATCTTGATTTTTGCATTGCTTCATTGCATATGCCCACATATCATGACGAGGTTTCAGTTGATGCCTGCACACAGGCTTACCTGAATATTGCAGAAAACCCTTATGTAAATATGATAGCTCACTCAGGCTCTCCTTATTTCAAGTACGACTATGAAACCGTAATCAAGCGTTTTGCTCAGTGCGGAAAGCTTATTGAGATTAACAACGCATCAATCAAGCATAAGCCTGATTTTGTGCCTAACTGTAAGGAGATAGCAAAGCTCTGTATGAAGTACGGTTGCCGTGTAGCTGTTGATACAGATGCCCACTTCATCACTCAGCTTGGAAGAGCTGACGAAGCCCTCAGTATGCTTGAGGAAATCGGCTTCCCCGAGGAGCTTGTGGTAAATGCAAGTGTTGATAACTTAAATAAATATTTAACCGAGATGAACATTCCTCTCAGATAAGGTTGTTTTTATGATAAACCATGAATTTATATCTTCTATAGAAGAAACAGGTGCACTCTGTACACCTGAGTCTCTTATGAAGGAGCACACAACTTTTCGTATCGGCGGCCCTGCCGATTATTATATCTTAGTCCACAGTGTCAAGGAACTTTCAGCCACACTCACCTTGTGCGACGAATACGATATCGACTATATGCTTATCGGCAACGGCAGTAACCTACTTGTAAGCGACAATGGCCTGCGCAAAGCTGTTATCCGTTTAGGCGGTGATTTTAAAGATATTTCAGTCAAAGGGAATGTAATCACCTGCGGAGCCGGAGCAACCCTTGCACGTCTTTGCACCTTTGCACTGGGAAACTCTCTTTCCGGACTAGAGTTTGCTTACGGTATCCCCGGCACAGTAGGCGGTGCTGTATATATGAACGCAGGTGCTTATGGCGGAGAGATGAAGGACGTTGTTCTGACAGTTACACATCTTACACCCTCAGGTGTAGTTGAAACTGTTCTTGCAGATTCCCTTGAGTTTTCTTACCGTCACAGTATTTACTGCAAAAATAACTGTACTATCCTGTCTGCGGATTTCCGTCTTGCCCCTGACAGGGAAGAGGACATAAAAGCCCGTATGGATGATTTTATGAACCGCCGTGTTACCAAACAACCGCTGGATTATCCTTCAGCCGGCAGTGTGTTCAAGCGTCCTGAGGGTGCCTTTGCAGGTGCTTTAATAGAGCAGTGCGGACTTAAGGGTGTAACCGTTGGCGGTGCTCAGGTCAGCACAAAGCATTCAGGTTTCATCATCAATATAGGCGGTGCAACCTGCAACGATGTAATGAATCTTGTAAAAAAGGTTCAGGATGTAGTAAAAGAAGAAACAGGCTACACCTTAGAAAGAGAGATTATACACCTTTCTTAACCCCTTTTCAGGAGTGATAACTATGGAATTTATAATTATTACAGGACTTTCAGGTGCAGGTAAATCCCATGCCCTGAGAGCACTTGAGGATATCGGATTTTACTGTGTGGATAACCTTCCTCCTGCACTTTTGTCCACATTCTGGGACCTTTGCGAAAAAGCAAGCGATTCACGTATGAAGCGTGTGGCAGTGGTTGTTGATATCCGCACAGGTGAGGTTTTTGACGACCTTTTTTCAGAGCTCAAAAAATTCCACCACGACGGAAAAAAATATAAGATTCTATTCCTTGATGCAAAGAGTGATGTTCTTCTTATCCGTTATAAGGAGACCCGCCGTAAGCACCCTCTTGCAGAGAGCTTTGAGGGAAGTACAACCGAAGAAGCTGTTATGCTTGAAAAGGAGCTTATGAAGCCTTTCAAGGCAAGAGCTGATTATATTATCGACACCTCTTATATGGCACTCAAACAGCTTAAAGAGCGTGTTACCACTATGTTTGCAGGAAATCCCGGTGAGGGGTTCATCATTACCTGCCTGTCCTTTGGCTTCAAGTACGGTATTCCTCTTGAGGCAGACTTGCTTTTTGATGTGCGCTGTCTGCCGAATCCTTACTATGTTAAGGAACTTAAGGAGTTGACAGGCCTTGACGAGTCCGTAAGGGAGTTTGTCCTCAAATTCCCTGAAACACAGGAATATATAGAAAAGCTACTGGCACTTCTGGATTACTCTGTACCTCTTTACAGGGAAGAGGGTAAGAGTGAGCTTGTGATTGCAGTCGGCTGTACAGGCGGCAAGCACCGCAGTGTTACTTTGGCACGACTTCTCAACAGTCATTTCATTGAATTAGGTATGAAATCCACCCTTCACCACAGAGATATCTGGAAAGCCTAAAGCCTCCCTTGTGTAAAGGGAAGACTCCCTCACAGTGTGAGGGAGATGTCACGAAGTGACAGAGGGAGACAGGCTCAGTTAGGAGCTGTCAGACGATAGGCTGACTAAGGGATTGAATATATTGAAAATCAAGGAGACTATGTGCTGTGTCCTTTTCACATGATGTAAAAAAAGAACTCTCAAAAATTGAATCTTCCTCATATGCACAAGACTTTGCCGAGTGCTACGGATTGATGCTTTTCTCTCGTCCGTTTAAAGGCTCAGAGATTAAGCTGAAAACCGAGTCAATCCACGTGGCAGAGCGGTACATAACCATGTCTAATAAGCTTTTTGCACCTGTTATTGAGAAGCAGTCAACTCTCAAAGCTTCCAGAGAATGCATAAACTTGCACACTGTGTCCCTGATTCTCCCTGATGAGTGTGAGCGGATTTATTCCGGCTTCGGCCATACGGACAGCCACACAACCTTAAGAGTCAACAGAGCAAATATTGAAGACGAAATGTGCCTCAGTGCTTTTTTGCGAGGTGCCTTTATGGCTTGCGGCTCTGTTAATGACCCTCAGAAGAACTATCATCTTGAATTTTGCGCTGCATATAAAAATCTCTGCAACGATTTGTGCCTTCTTCTTTCAGAGATTGAGGAATGCAGCTTAACTCCAAAAACCATCCTCCGAGGCGGTTCATACGTTGTGTACCTCAAGGACAGTGAGCAGATAACCGACCTGCTTACATATATGGGTGCTACCTCCTGTGCAATGGATATTATGAACGCAAAAGCCTACAAGCAAATGCGCAATATTGCAAACAGACGTACAAACTCTGAGCTTGCAAACATCAACAAAACAGCTCAGGCTGCCGCAAGACAGCTTTCAGCTATAGACAAACTTGAAGCTACAGTGGGACTCACATCTCTACCTGATCAGCTTTATGAAATCGCAATCCTCCGCCGTGATAACCCTGAGCTGTCACTCAGGGATTTAGGGTTACTTCTTGACCCGCCCATAAGCCGAAGCGGTATTAACCACAGGTTTATGAAGATTGTGGAATTGGCAGAGGAAACATCTGATTAATTACAGCAACTTTACATACAGTTAGGAATGATTATATGAGCACAGCAAATCCTATGGATAAGTTCGAGTGTATGGACTACGAAACCGCCATTAATAAGCTTAACGAGCTTATCAGCATACTTGAGCGTGGTGAGGGTACCTTTGATGAGCTTATCGAAGTTTACAAGGAAGCTTTTGAGTATTACACCTACTGCACAGCATACCTTAACACTGCGGCAGATAAGGTGAAGGATTTAAATGCCAGAATGGCACAGCTTCTTATAAAAGGGGAGGATATGTGATATGCCAACTCAGCAGTTAATTGAAAATGCCCTCAGAGAATATCTTAATGAAAATCCTGAACTTTACGGTGTTTTGTGGGAGTCAATGCGATATTCAGTAGGTGCAGGCGGCAAACGTGTCCGTCCAATGCTTACTCTTGAGTTTTGCAAGCTCTGCGGCGGTGATGTGATTTCAGCACTTCCGTTTGCCTGTGCAGTGGAGCTTATCCACACATATTCTCTTATTCACGATGATCTTCCCTGTATGGATGATGACGATATGCGTCGTGGCAAGCCCTCAAACCACATAGAGTTCGGCGAGGATACAGCCCTCCTTGCAGGTGACGCACTCCAAAGCCTTGCCTTTGAGATTATGCTTTCACCTGATACTCTGAGCAAATGTCCTGCTGACAGAGCCGCCAATGCCGCCTGTGCTCTTGCAAAGCTTTGCGGTGCCTCAGGTATGGTAGGCGGACAGGTGATAGACCTGCAGTATGAGGATAAACAGGCAGATGAACACATAATCACACAGATGCACCGACTTAAAACAGGTGCACTTATTAAAGCCGCTTGTCTTATGGGTGCAATTGTTGCAGGTGCAGATGAAGAAAAACTCACAGCAGCAGCAGAATATGCAGACTGTATCGGTCTTGCTTTTCAGCTTGTTGATGATGTGCTTGATGTTACATCTACAAGCGCCGAGCTTGGCAAGCCTGTCAACTCAGATATAGATAATAACAAATCAACCCTTGTATCCCTTTACGGGGTAGAGGAATGCTTAAAACGTGCAGATAAACTTACGAGCAAAGCTATAGATGCCCTGAATGTATTTGAGGGTGACACAGACTTTCTTCGTGATTTTGCTCTTAAACTTTCCAAAAGACGTAATTAATTCACTGTAAATCTCTGTATTGACAGTAAATTATATTCGGTACAACCGAGGATTCAGATATGGATAATAACAACTTTGAAATGCTCCAAAAAATTAAATCACCCGAAGACCTGAAGAAGCTCAAGGTTGAGGAGCTGTCCCTGCTCTGTGAGGAAATCCGCCGTAAGCTGATACTTACAGTATCAGAAAATGGCGGTCATCTTGCGCCTAATTTAGGCGTAGTAGAGCTTACTGTGGCTATGCACTATGTGTTCAATTGTCCCGATGACTCTATCGTCTGGGATGTAGGACACCAGTGCTATACCCACAAAATGCTCACAGGCAGATACGACAAAATCGACACTATCCGCCGTACAGGAGGACTCTCAGGCTTCCCCAGAAGATACGAAAGCCCCTACGACGTTTTCGGTGCAGGACACAGCAGTACCTCAATCTCTGCGGCTTTAGGTATCGCAAAGGCAAAACAGCTCAAAGGTGACAATAGCCATACCATAGCCTTAATCGGTGACGGCTCCTTCACAGGAGGACTTGCCTTTGAGGGTATGAACAATGCAGGCAGATTCAAGCGAAACTTCATTGTTGTACTCAATGACAATAAAATGTCTATCTCCAAGAATGTAGGTGCACTGTCACGTCACCTTACTGCAATTCGTGTAAGTCCTTGGTATCTTAATGCCAAGGTGGATTTGGAACGATTCCTCAATAAAATTCCCCTGATTGGCAGACCCTTTGTAAATTTTCTCACCAATTTAAAAAATTGGTTTAAAAAGAAAATTTATAAAACAAATATGTTTGAAAACTTTGGTTTTCATTATTACGGCCCTGTAGACGGCCATAACCTTGAAAGCCTCATAAATGTTCTTCAGGCGGCTAAGAAGGTGAACAGACCTGTCCTTATCCATGCTGTCACTGTTAAGGGCAAGGGGTATCAGTTTGCAGAGAATGACCCAAAAAGCTTTCATGGTATCGGCAAATTCGATATTGACACAGGTGAGCCTCTTTCTCATTCAGATTCCTACAGCGATTGCTTCGGTGATTGTCTGTGCGAGATGGCGCAGGCAGACCCTAAAATTTGTGCCATTACTGCCGCAATGACTACAGGCACAGGACTCTCTGATTTTGCAGCCCGCTTCAAGGACAGATTCTTTGATGTGGGTATTGCTGAGGAACACGCAGTAACCTTTGGAAGCGGTCTTGCATCTCAGGGTATGACACCTGTGTTTGCGGTGTACTCAAGCTTCCTGCAGCGTGCCTATGACCAGCTTGTTCACGATGCGGCGGCACAGAAGCTCCACCTTGTCTTAGGTGTTGACCGTGCAGGCATAGTAGGTGAGGACGGCGAAACCCATCAGGGTGTGTTTGATGTGTCTATCCTCAACACTATTCCCTCAACCACTATCTACTCACCCTGTTATTTTGATGACCTTAAGGCTTGTATCAAACAAGCTGTCAATAACGAAAAAGGTTTAACTGCAGTCCGCTATCCACGTGGCTCAGAGCCTTTCCGCCCTCAGCATTTTACTCATAACGGCATAAACTTCAGTGTATACGGCAACCCCAACGCTTCACGTCTTATTGTTACCTACGGCAGACTATTCGCACAGGCTTGCAAAGCAAAGGAAATGCTTTCATCTGTTGGTAAAGAGGTGTGCATCCTCAAGCTCTGCCGTATTAAGCCCATCGACCCTGAAGCAATTCGTTTTGCTTCCTGCTTCAGACGTGTTCATTTCTTTGAGGAAGGTATGCGATCAGGCGGAGTAGGCGAGACCTTCGAGTCTGAGCTGGTGAAAGTCCGTTTTGAGGGCTCTTATGCAATTACTGCCATTGAGGATATGTTTATTCCTCACTCCAAGGACACAGAGGCACTCCATGCTCTTAAGCTTGACGCAGAAGGTATGTTTAATACTTTGAGAAAATAATCGGAGTTAGTTTATGAAAAAACGACTTGATATACTAGTATATGAAAAAGGACTTGCAGAAAGCCGGGAAAAAGCCAAGGCTGTAATTATGGCAGGTCTTGTATATGTGAATAACCAGAAAGCAGACAAGTGCGGCAGTACGTATGAGGAGGATTGCAACCTTGAGGTCAGAGGTCCTGCCCTTAAGTATGTAAGCCGCGGAGGCCTCAAGCTTGAAAAAGCAGTATCCTCATTCTCTCTTGATTTACAGAACGTTGTTGCAATGGATATCGGTGCCTCCACAGGGGGATTTACCGATTGTATGCTCCAGAATGGCGCCAAAAAGGTGTATTCCATAGATGTTGGCTATGGTCAGCTTGCATGGAAACTGAGAAATGACGAGCGAGTAGTCAATATGGAGCGTACCAATTTCCGCAAGGTTACACCTGATATGATAGAGGATAAAATCGACTTTTTCTCTGTGGATGTTTCTTTTATTTCCCTCAAGTTAATCCTGCCTGTTGTCAGACCTCTGCTGTCCGATAAAGGACAGGGCGTCTGTCTTATAAAACCTCAGTTTGAAGCAGGCAGAGGCAAGGTCGGCAAAAAGGGTGTTGTTCGTGATAAGGCAGTACACACAGAGGTTATTATGGCTATTCGTGACTTCTGCCTTGAGTGCGGTTTCGATGTGCTTGGCCTTGATTTTTCTCCTGTAAAGGGTCCTGAGGGTAACATCGAATACCTTATCCATATCCGAATTAGCAATGAACCTACACTCTATACAGATATAACACCGGAAGAACTTTCAACTGCTTCCCATAAGGAGCTTGACAAGGAGGCTTAAACGTGAAGATTGCATTGATACCTAATGCTGATAACCCCAGAGCAATTCTCTGTGCTCAGGAGATTGCAACTCTCCTCACAGATGCAGGTGCGCAGGTTTTGTTTCCCTTTGATTTAAAGGACTCTCTTTGTGCTCAGGGTGCAGAGTATTACGGTACATATGATGAGCTTTTCTCTCATTGCGATTGTGCAGTAACCGTAGGCGGTGACGGCACAATTATCCACAGTGCACGTCACAGCGCTTTGTCAGGTAAACCCGTTGTAGGTGTTAATTTAGGAACTCTCGGCTATGTAGCAGAGCTTGAACCTACAGAAATCTCTGCTCTTACACGCCTTGTAACAGGTGACTATACAATCGGTGAGCGCATGCTTCTGGATGTATCAGTCATAAGTTGCGACGGCAATAAACGCTCATATCTTGCGGTGAATGACGCTGTTATATCAAGGGGTGCGCTGTCACGTATTATCGACCTTGATGTTTTTGTAGAAGGGGACAAAATCTGCAACTATCGTGCAGACGGACTTCTCTTTTCAACTCCCACAGGCTCAACCGCCTATGCACTTTCAGCAGGTGGTCCTGTGATAGACCCTTATCTGAACCTTATCGAGCTTACTCCTGTCTGCCCTCATTCTTTAACAGCCAGAACAGTAATCTTCTCCGATGATACTGTCCTGTCCGTAAGCTGTAATTCTCCCGATACCTCTTATCTCACTGTTGACGGTCAGGTTTCCGTAGAGCTTACAAACTCAGACACAGTGCAGATAAGCAAATCAATTCACAAGCTCAGAATGATTAATCTTAAAGATAAGAATTTCTATAAAACCGCAGGCGAAAAACTATAAGCCTGATAATTAAATGAAGGTGACTGAAAATGAAACTCAACAGACACGCAAAAATACTGGAACTTATAAAAACTCACCCCATTACAACTCAGGAGGAGCTTCTTCAGAAGCTTAAGGAGGAGGGCTACAGTGTAACCCAATCCACAGTTTCCAGAGATATCAAGACTCTCCGTCTGCAAAAGACCCATTCCATAGACGGCAAGTACAGATATTCTGCTCCTACAGGTATTCAGCCTGATGTGAAGAATGGCTTCACAGGCATACTCTCAGGCTCTATTGTGTCTGTAGAAACAGCTCAGAATTTAGTAGTAGTCAAAACCTTCAGCGGTATGGCTTCTGCCGCCTGTGCTGCAATCGACACCATGAGTTTACCCTCAGTAGTAGGCTCCCTTGCAGGTGATGATACTATCTTCATTGCTTGTACAGATGTGCCCTCTGCCAACGGTCTTGTACAGATTCTCAGTAATTATATGATATAACTACATAACGGATAACATCTTCTAAGAATCAGGTCTTATTATGCTTACAGAACTTTATATCGAAAATATAGCAGTTATTGAAAAAACAAATATAGAATTCACTAAAGGTCTCAATGTACTGACAGGTGAAACAGGTGCAGGTAAAAGTATAGTTATCGACGCTATCTCTGCAGTGCTTGGCAGACGTACCTCCCGTGAGCTTGTCCGTACAGGTGCAGACTCTTCCTATGTCAGTGCAACCTTTACTGATGTAGGAGAGGCTGTTATCAAAACCCTTGATGAGCTTGGCTACAGCCTTGAAGAGGGCAAGCTTCTCATTGAAAGAGAATTTACCCTTGCAGGCAAGAACAACTGCCGTGTCAACGGCAGACCTGCGGCGCTCTCAGCTCTCAAGGAAATCGGCAGGTACCTTATCAATATTCATGGCCAGCACGAAAGTTACGAGCTGATGTCACCCGATTTGCACATTACATATATCGACTCACTGGGTAATCTTGCGGCTTTACTTGAGCAGTACAGACGTGAGTTTGCACACTACAAGGAGCTTACACGTATTCTTAATCAGAAGGAGTCCGACGACCGCGACCGTGCACGTCGTGCAGATTTGCTCTCTTTCCAGATTAACGAGCTTGAGGAGGCAAACCTTACAGTAGGTGAGCAGGACGCTCTCATAGAAGAACGCAGTGTCCTTGCAAATTCCCAGCGTCTCAGAGAACATCTCTCAAACGCCTCATATCTTCTTTCGGGTGACGGGGGAGAACTCCCCGGTGTACTGTCTGTCCTTTCAGATGTTACAGATGAAATGGATAGTGCAGCTCAGCTTGTATCAGGTTTTATGGGTATCTCAGAGCGTATTCGCAATTGCTACTTTGACCTTCAGGATTTAGCTTCTGATATAAGCAGAGCAGGGGATAATATCGAGGATGACCCCCAGCGACTTGAAGAAATCGAGGAGCGACTTGATTTAATTCAGAAACTTTCAAAGAAATACGGAGATACTGAGGAAGAAATGCTTCAGTATCTTGAAAATATCAAAGCAGAATATGATGCTATATGCCGATTTGAAGAAGACAGAGAAAAGCTTATGGAGGAACAAAATGACTCCTTTGCACTCTGCAACTCCTTTGCCTGTGCAATCTCAGAAAAACGCAGAAAAGTTGCAGAAAGCTTCTGCACTCAGGTTACAGAGCAAATGCGTAAGCTTGATATGCCCAGTGCAACTGTTGCTGTTTCACAGCTTACCTGTCCTCTTAATGAAAACGGCATTGATGAAATAGAATTCCTAGTGTCTACAAACGCAGGTGAGCCGCCCAAACCTGTGGCAAAGGTTGCCTCAGGTGGTGAGCTTTCACGAATGATGCTTGCAATCAAAACGGTGATTTCTCACTCAGACCCTACGGATACACTTATCTTTGACGAGGTAGACACAGGTATCTCAGGCTCTGCCGCACGCAGAGTAGGCGATGCCCTCAAGGGTGTAAGTGTTGGCACACAGGCTCTTTGTGTCACACATCTGCCTCAGATTGCCGCTTTGGCTGATTCTCATATCCTTATCAGTAAGCAGGAGAAAGACGGCAGAACATACACAAATGTCACAAGACTCTCTGACTCAGGCAGAGTAGAGGAGCTTGCACGTATTATCGGCGGAGTTGAGGTGGGCGAAGCCGCCTTCCAATATGCCCGTGAGCTTCTTGCAGGAAATGCAGATTTAAACTAACAAAGATTAATTTATACATTGGAGTATATTATGAGAAAATGGATTGTTGCACAACTTGATAAGGCTGAGGCACTCAGACTCAGTGAAAGTATGGATATTCCCATGCTTCTCTCTGTGCTTCTGTGCATACGAGGCTTCACCGATGAGGACAGAATATCTGAATTCCTCAGTGATGAGCCTGCTTTTCACGACCCTTTTCTCATAAAGGATATGGAGAAAGCCGCAGACCGCATACGCATAGCAATCGATAATTTTGAAAAAATATGTATCTATGGTGACTATGATGCCGACGGAGTTACAGCTACAGCACTGCTGTATTCTTACCTTGATTCGGTGGGTGCCAATGTAACCTACTATATTCCATCCAGAGCAGAAGAAGGCTATGGTATGAACACCGAAGCCATAACTCAGCTTTTCGCTCAGGGTGTCAGCCTTATTGTCACTGTAGATAACGGAATCTCTGCAGCGCAGGAGATAGCCTATGCAAAATCTTTGGGAGTAGATACAGTTGTCACAGACCACCATACAGTGCCCGAGGTTATCCCCGAGGCTGTAGCGGTTGTGGATTTACACCAGAATGATTGCCCCAGTACCTTCAAGGAACTTTCGGGTGTAGGTGTTGCTCTCAAGCTTGTAATGGCACTTGAAGAAGGCTATTCCGATACAGAAGATATTCTTGAAAATTTTGCAGATTTAGCCGCTTTGGGTACAATCGGTGACGTAGTAAGTCTTACTGACGAAAACCGTGCAATCGTAAAAGCAGGTGTCAGAATTCTCCAGAATACTGACAGGGTTGGTATCCGTGCACTCCTTCGCAGTGCAGGCTATGAGGATAAACCCTTAACCGCAAGCACTCTGGCTTTCACAGTTGTTCCCAGAATCAACGCAGTAGGCAGACTTGGTCTTTCAACCCGTTCTGTGGAGCTTCTTCTTACAGAGGATGAAAAGATTGCCGAGAAGCTGGCCGAGGAGCTTTCTGAGGATAACCGTACCCGTCAGCAGATAGAGAAGGATATCCTTGCAGAAATTGACGAAAGAATCAAAAACGACCCTGCACTTACAATGCAGAGCATAATTATAATCGACGGTGATAACTGGCATCAGGGTGTAATCGGTATTGTTGCAGCAAGAGTCAAGAGTGCTTTCGGTAAACCCTGTATTGTTATCTCCCGTGAGGGCGACAGTGCCCGTGCTTCAGGCAGATCTGTTGAGGGCTTCTCTCTTTCCGATGCAATCTTCAATTGCAGTGATTTGCTAGAGCACTTCGGCGGTCATCCCATGGCAGTTGGTTTTTCTCTTAAAAGCTCAAATATCGAAAATTTCAAGGAAGCTCTCTATACCTATACAGACAGTCTTGATGATATGCCCTTGCCTGAGCTTCACCTTGACTGTAAGTTGAATCCCACACTACTGGATCTTACTCTTCTTGATAGCATCTCGGCTCTGGAGCCCTTCGGTGCAGGCAACCCGTCACCCTTATTTGGACTTTACAATATGCGTATTGACGATATCAAGGAGCTCTCAGGAGGTAAACACCGCAAAATCACTGTCTCCCGTGAGGGTGCCCATGTTACTGCTATGTGCTTCGGCGTAGACGTAACAGGGTTCTGTTATAAGGTAGGAGACGTTGTTGATTTGGCTGTAGCACTTGACAGGAACTTCTATGCAGGCAATACATACCTGTCAGTTATCGTCAGGGATATGAAGCTCAGTTCAACAGATAATGAAGTTCAGCTTAAATCTGAGCGTATATATGAGAGATTCTGCACAGGCAGAAGTGTTGCCTCAGAGGAAGCAAAAACCATCCTGCCCGACAGAAATGATTTTACAGTAGTGTACCGCTTTTTGCGTAGTAATGCAGGCTACTGCGGTGCTGTGGATATGCTTTCAGTGAGACTTGGCATGAATCTCGGTAAGCTTCGCACAGTGCTTACTGCAATGTGTGAGCTAAGACTTATTGAAATGCAGGAAGGTATGACAAAAGCAGAAATTTCACTGTGTCAGGTTGATGGAAAGGTGGACCTTGACTCAGCACCTATAATAGAGGAACTCAGGGAGGTGTGCAAATGAGTACAACAGATAACAATAATGTAAACAACATTACTACTCCTCAGAACGGTTCTACCGATATGAAACACTATAGGGACTACGGCGACCTGAAGGATCTTATAAGATCAAGCGGGCTCAAGTTCGATATGGAACGTATTGAAAAAGCCTATCAGTATGCCTATGAAGCGCACAAGGATCAGCGCCGTGTATCAGGACTTCCGTACATTCTTCATCCTGTGTCAGTAGCCTACATCCTTGTAGGTCTTGGTATGGATACAGATTCCATCATTGCAGCACTTCTTCATGATGTTGTAGAGGATACAGAGATAACTCTTGATGAAATCTCAAAGGAATTCGGCTCTGATATAGCTCTGCTTATAGACGGTCTCACAAAGCTTTCCAAAATCAAATATTCAAACCGTGAGGAACAGCAGGCAGAAAACCTGAGAAAAATGCTCATTGCTATGAGTAACGATATCCGTGTAATCATCATCAAGCTTGCTGACCGTCTGCACAATATGCGCACCATTGACTGTATGCGTGAGCAGAAACGTCGTGATATCGCTCTGGAAACAATGGAGGTTTATGCTCCTATTGCACACCGTCTCGGTATTACTGCCGTCAAGGAAGAGATGGAGGATCTGTCTCTGCGTTACCTTGACCCTGTAGGCTATGCGGAGATTGAGTCTGAGCTTAATAAAACAGCCAGCGACCGCGAAGCCTTCATTGCTGACCTTAAGGAAGAAATCCTTGAGCGAAGCCGCGATGCCATTGAGGATATCTACATCAGCGGACGTGTCAAGAGTATCCACAGTATCTACCGCAAAACCTTTATGAAGGGCAAGACCATAGAGGAAATTTACGATATCTTTGCGGTCAGAGTTATTGTTCATACACTTACCGATTGCTACAACGTTTTAGGTATTATCCACGATATCTACAAACCAATTCCTAACCGCTTCAAGGATTATATATCTACACCTAAGCCTAATATGTACCAGTCGCTCCATACAACTGTTATGAGCCACAGGGGTATTCCCTTTGAGGTGCAGATTCGTACATGGGATATGCACCATACCGCTGAGTACGGTATTGCTGCTCACTGGAAGTACAAAGCAGGTGTAGGCTCAGGCAAGAACGGCGAATCCCTTGACGAGCATCTTTCATGGGTCAGAAAGATTCTGGAAACCCAGAAGGATTCCGTTGATGCTACCGACATTGTCAGCACAATCAAAACCGATCTTAATCCCAACGAAGTATTCGTATTTACTCCCAAGGGTGATGTTATCAACCTGCCTGCAGGCTCTACAGTTATCGACCTTGCTTATGCAATTCACTCTGCTGTAGGTAACAGTATGGTAGGCGCCAAGGTAGATCGCAGAATTGTTCCCTTTGACTATCCTCTCAAAACAGGCGAGATTGTTGAAATCCTCACTTCAAAAGAGGCGCAGGGTCCCAAGCGAGATTGGCTTAAGATAGTCCGTACCGCTGAAGCAAGAAGCAAGATCCGTTCATGGTTCAAGAAAGAACGCAGAGAAGAAAATATCGCCGAGGGTAAGGCGGAGTTTGAGCGGGAACTTAAGAAAAACGGAATCAATATTCCCGAAAACGAGCTTGAGGAATTCCTCGGAAAAGTCAATCTTAAAATTCAGGTCAATAGCCTTGACGATTTCTACGCAGCTATCGGTTACGGCGGAATCCAGCTTTGGAAGATTATGCCCCGTATCCGTGATCTGTATCAGAAGCTTTATGTTAAACCCAATGCAGAGTATGTGCCTCCCACACCTTCTGAGCAGTCAAAACACAAAAAAGTCGGTTCAGGTGTTATCATAGAGGGTATGGACGATGTGCTCATCAAGTTCTCCCGTTGCTGTAACCCTGTACCGGGTGATGATATCATCGGATTCATAACCCGAGGCTACGGTGTTTCTATTCACAATAGAAACTGTAATAATGTACCTGACGATATTGATAAGGCAGAAGAGCCTGACCGCTGGGTAAGTGCCCACTGGGAGAACTCTGTTCGCGAGGTTTTCCAGACAAGTCTGGAGATTATCGGTATGGACCGCACAGGCTTCCTTGCAGATGTATCAAACCAGCTCTCAGCAATGCACATTATGATTCGTACCCTTAACTGTCGTGAGCTTCCTGATGGTATGGCAATCATCAATGTTACAATTGACGTTTCCGACACAGGTCACCTTAAGACAGTAATGGCACGTCTCAATACAATAAGCGGTATTACTTCCGTTACAAGAAAATAATTTCACGAGGAATAGTATATGAAAGCAGTAATTCAGCGTGTGGCAGGAGCATCTGTCACCGTAGATGAAAAGATAATAGGACAGATAGATACAGGTTTTCTCATCCTCTTAGGTGTAGAAAAAGGGGATGAGAAAATCGAAGCCGAGGTCCTCTCAAAGAAAATTGCAGGACTTCGGGTTTTCACCGATGAAAACGACAAAATGAATCTTTCTCTTTCTGATATTAATGGAGGAGTGCTGGTGATTTCCAACTTCACTCTCTGCGGTAATTGTAAAAAGGGCAGACGACCCAGCTTTGACAATGCCGCCCGTCCCGAGGAGGCTAATGCACTTTATGAGTATTTCTGTGAGTGTATGAGCAAAAACGGCATAGAAAAGATAGAAAGAGGGGAGTTCGGCGCAGATATGAAGGTAAGCCTTCTCAATGACGGCCCCGTTACTCTCATTATCGATTCCAAGGAGCTGAGCCGATGATTACAGTCAAAACCTTTAACCTTGGGGTAATGTCCACTAACACTTATGTGATAACAGACAAAGCAACAGGGGAGAGTGCACTCGTCGACCCTGCCTGTAAGGATGACTCCTTAACCGAGTATCTTTTGAGTCTTGGCAAGGATAAAGTCAGATATATCCTTCTTACTCACGGTCACTTTGACCACATTGCCGCCGCTTCGGATTATGCTGTGATGTTTTCATCAAAGATAGTGATATCTCAGGCAGAGGAGCCGTTTTTGCATGATAATAACCTGAACCTGTCTGCACTTTTCGGCAGGTCTCAGCTTGCTCCCTGCAATGCAGATATAACCCTCAAGGATGGCGACACTCTTACATTAGGCGAAACCGAGTTTAAGTTCATCCTTACTCCCGGACATACCACAGGCAGTGGTTGCTATGTATTCCCCGAGGACAGAATCATCTTCTCAGGCGATACACTTTTCTGCAGGTCAATGGGTAGGGTGGATTTCCCTACAGGCAACCCTCAGCAGATGATAAAATCTCTTTCAAAACTCCGTGATATGCAGGGTGACTACACCGTTTACCCCGGTCACGACAGACCTACCACACTGGAGGATGAACGCAGGTTCAATCCTTACTTTATCAGCTAATCAGTTATAAAATATGAATCTATATACAGTAAATCATTCCTTTCATTATGAACTGGAAAATTTAACACGTGCCTTCTTTCCTAACGAAAAAATTGCGGTAATTCCCTCAGAGACTTCTCCCGAAAGTTTAGAAGCTCCCTATATCCTTACACAGTACGCTGAGGATATGTCTGTGTCTGTGGTGTTCGGTGATTTCTCAAAAACACTTACCGAAAAGACAGGTACACCCGATGACGAGCTTTTAATGGCAACTCTTCTCTATAAGCTTTTAAGTGACTTAACAGGTGTATCTCTTTCATGGGGACTTCTCACTGGTGTTCGTCCCATCAAGCTTTACCGCAGACTTACTGAGCAAATGGGGGAGCAGAAGGCTCAGGAGTATTTTCAGAATAAGCTTCTTGTTTCTCCTGAAAAAACAGAGCTTGCAAAGGTAACCTGCGTAAACGAGCAGAAGATTCTCAACCTTTCACAGGGCGACTCCTTCAGTCTCTATATTTCAATCCCTTTCTGTCCCACCCGTTGCAGCTATTGCTCCTTTGTCTCTCAGTCTGTTGAGAAAGCAAAGCACCTTATCAGCCCTTATGTGGATCTTCTCTGCAAGGAAATAGCAGTAACAGGACAGATTGCCAGGGACTTGAATCTCCGATTGGAAAGCGTCTACATAGGCGGAGGGACTCCCACAACTCTTGAAGCACCTCATCTTACGCAAATTCTTTCTGCTGTCAGAGAAAACTTCGATTTGTCAACCTGCCGTGAATTTACAGTGGAAGCAGGCAGACCCGATACCATCACTGAAGAAAAGCTTCGAGCACTTATAGAGGGCGGTTGTGACAGACTCAGTGTCAATCCGCAGACTCTCAGTGATGAAGTTCTCCGGAACATCGGCAGACGGCATACCGTTGAGGATTTCTACCGTTCCTTTGAACTTGCCCGTAAGGTTGGCTTCAAGCATATAAATACCGACCTTATTGCAGGACTCCCCGGAGATACTCCCGAGTCCTTCAGAAAAACCATAGAGGGTATCTGTGCTCTTTCTCCTGAGAGCGTCACTGTCCATACCCTTTCTATGAAACGCAGTTCAAAGCTTACTGAGGAAAATATGCAGATAATGCGTGAGGACACTGAGGCAGTGTCTCAGATGCTCCGTACCGCTTATTCAGCTCTCAGTGACGAGGGACTTGCTCCTTACTATCTCTACCGTCAGAGTAGAATGCTTGGTAATATGGAGAACACAGGCTGGTCAAAGCCGGGCTTTGAGGGGCTTTACAACGTTTATATTATGGATGAAACCCATACAATCCTTGCCTGCGGTGCAGGTGCCGTCACAAAGCTCCGTGACCCGTACTCAGACCGCATAGAACGTATATTTAACTTCAAGTATCCATATGAATATAATGCAAGACAAGAGGAACTTTTAAGTCGCAAAGACGCCGTTGCTCCTTTCTATCACGCCTTATCACAAGGAGGAGACAATAATAATGTCTGATAAAAAAACAAAGCAGAGAAACTCATCCCAGAGTTTTCTCAAGGGTGCATTTATACTGACCTTAAGTATGATTGCCGTTAAATTGTGCGGACTTGCACAGAAGGTTTTGCTCACAAACCTGTATGGTCAATTGGGCGGAAGCTTTGCTGAGTTCGGTACAGCGCTTTTTTCAAATGCCTACGAGCTCTACGTACCTTTATTCACACTTGCAACTGTAGGCTTTCCCATTGCGGTTTCCCGCCTTGTGTCAGAAAGCTACGCACAGGAGCGATTCAAGGACATAAAACAGATTTATAAGGTAGCAAAGCCCTTCTTCATTGTAATGGGTGTGTTGTGCTTCCTGCTTATGGCAGTGGGCAGCTTCTTCTACATCGAGTATATCAACTCACCTTATTCTCTGCCTGCAATGCTGGTGCTGGCACCTACTATTTTCTTTGGTTGCCTTGTATCAGTTTACCGTGGCTACTACGAGGGACTACGTAATATGACTCCTACTGCAATCTCTGAGGTGATTGAGGCGTTCTCCAAAATTGCAATCGGTGTTCTACTCTCTTATATAGTAGTCAACGTAGGAGCAAATCAGCTTACTTCCACAGGCACTCTCTTCGGACTTACCTTTGAGTCAATGGACGAGGCTTACCGCACCCTTGTGTCTATCTCTGTAGCCGCTTCTATCTTCGGTATCACTATGGGCAGTGTAATTGCTTTCCTTTATCTGCGTATCCGTTTTGCACTAAAAAAAGGCGATATTCCCGAGGAATACTACCTGCGTTCTGTTGAAGCAATCTCAAAACGAGAAACCTTCTCAAAAATGTGCAAAACAGCACTTCCTGTTGGTATCGGTGCCCTTGTTATGAGTATTTCAAGTACCATCGACGCTACAATTATCCAGAATCTTATGTACAATATGGCTGTAACTCAACCCGAGGCTCTCCTTGCTGAGTTTAATCACGTGCTTGATAATGAAATATCAGAGGAAAAAATCACAATCCATACCTGTATCTGGGGCTACTACAGTGCATCTATAACTCTTTCTTCTCTTGTTGTAGCTGTTACTCAGGTGTTCGGCACAAGTGCTATGCCCAATGTTACAAATGCTTATACTAAAGGCAACAAGGCTGAGCTTAAAGAGTCAATAGAAACCGTTCTCAGACTTACCACAATGTTTGCGTTTCCCTGTGCAATCGGTCTTGCAGTACTGGCTGAGCCTGTACTTTCTCTTGTATACTCAGGCAATCCAAATATCTCTCAATTCGGCGGAGAAGTTCTTCAGGTTCTTGGTATCTCTGTTATCTTTATGGGCACCATTACACCTATCTGCTCAATGCTTCAGGGAGTGGGTAAGGTCAAGACCACAATGTATATTTACATCTTCGGCACAATTTCCAAGATTATCGTGTCCTACCTCTTTGCACGTAACGTCTATATCAATATCGTAGGTGCGGCAATCGGCTCCCTTGTTTCTAACTTCCTCATGTGTACCATTGCTATGTTCCTGTTGGTGAGGAGCACAAAAATTTTGCCGAATTTTGTTGCATCAGCTATCAAACCTATGATAGGCGCCATTGCTTGCGGAGGCTGTGCATACCTGTGTAGTTATGTATTTGACCTTCATGTGCTGATTTCTATTGTTATTTCTGCTATATTCTATGTGATAGTTTTGTTGATATTGCATACTTTTACGCGAAATGAAATTTTAATGCTCCCAAAAGGTAAAAAAATTGTAATAATACT
>JAZSLX010000110.1:0-6180 GCA_045535605.1 Ruminococcus sp. | reverse complement strand
GTTGTAGTCTCGGTGGGGTCTGTGGGGTTATCCTCACCGCCTGTTGTAGTCTCGGTGGGATCTGTGGGATTATCCTCACCGCCTGTTGTAATCTCAGTGGAGTCTGTGGGGTTGTCCTCACCGCCTGTTGTAGTCTCAGTGGGGTCTGTGGGTTTATCTTCACCGCCTGTTGTAGTCTCGGTGGGGTCTGTAGGCTTATCCTCACCACTTGTTGAAGGCTCGGTGGGATCTGTTGTATCAGGCTCTTCCAAAGCTACAAAAGGAATATCGTAATCATACGCATTGAACTCTGCTTCTGAGCCCTTATAGCCGTAAATTGTAAGGTAGTCATCA
This sequence comes from Ruminococcus sp., assembly GCA_045535605.1. Classification (GTDB taxonomy): domain Bacteria; phylum Bacillota; class Clostridia; order Oscillospirales; family Acutalibacteraceae; genus Ruminococcoides. Next base: position 5,847 of record JAZSLX010000110.1, on the reverse strand, counting down.
CTATTAATAAAAATTCCTTCGCCAAAATTCATTACACTTCTGGGAATAGTGACACTTGCAAGATTATCACAATTAGCGAAGGCATATGTTCCAATGGAGGTTACACCATCAGAGATTGTAACACTTGTTAAACTTGTACACTGATTAAAAGCAGCGTAGCCAATAGTAGTTACATTCTTTGGGATTGTGATCTTCTCAAGACTTTCGCAATAATCAAAGGCTTCATCTAAAATATCGGTTAAACTCTCAGGCAATGTAACGCTTTCGAGATTTGCACACGCACTGAAAGCCCACATAGCAATAGTGGTAACACCATCAGGAATTTCGATACTTTTAAGACTTGAACATCCCCAAAAAGCTCCGTAGTCAATATTAGTTAAACTCTCAGGCAAAGTGACACTGGTAAGATTTTTGTAATTCAGGAAAGCATATCCTCCAATAGTGGTAACAGGATAACCCTCTATAGTATCAGGGATAACAACCTCTGTGATATCCTCCAGTGAACCTGTTATGGTCACTTTACCGTTTTTGATTTCATAGGAAAGGCCGTCTGTTGTAGTTCCTGTGGAGTCTGTAGGTTTATCCTCGACACCTGTTGCAGACTCACCCAAAGATACAAAAGATATATAATTTTCCTTTGCATAAGCTTCCACCACAGAACCTGAATAACCATAAATTTTGAGTTTGTTGCAACCGGAGAACGCATAATTCCCAATTGTGGTTACGCTGTCAGGAATTGTAACATTCACAAGATTTTTGCAACCATTAAAAGCCTGATATCCAAGCGAAATTAAGCTCTCAGGGAGTGTAATACTCGTAAACTTTTCACAAGACTGGAAAGCAGCTCTTTCTATAGATATTACACCCTCGGGAATAGTGATGTTTTCAAGATTATAACATTGCGCAAAGGCATAATCCCCAATGGTTTTTACACTGTCAGGGATTGTGATACTCTTAAGATTTTCACAGGTGTTGAAAGCACTGTCACCAATATAGGTTATACCCTCCGAGAGAGTAACGCTTTCCAGATTGATACATCCGACAAAAGCACATTTCGAAATAGCAGTTACTTTATCGGGAATTGAAATACTTTTAAGACTTACACATCCATCGAAAGCATAATCGCCAACATAGGATACACTTTCAGAGATTGTTATATTATCAAGCTTTTCACACTCAGCAAACGCAGCTATACCGATGTACTCCGCAGCATCAGGGATATTGATATTTACAAGACTTTTACATTGAGTGAATGTATAATTATTAATAGCAGTAACGCCATCAGGAAGGTTGATGCTCTCAAGACTTTCACAATTATAGAAAGCAAAACCGCCAATTCTGATTAAACTCTCAGGAAGTGTAACGCTTTTAAGATTTTCACATCCATTGAAAACACTGTCACCGATAGCTACAACACCCTCGGGAATCGTAACGCTCGTTAAGCTTGTGCAATCAGCAAAAGCACCATATTTGATATATTTTACACTCTCGGGGATTGTGACACTTTTAAGCAACGAAAGGGAACGGAAAGCAGTCCAACCGATAACAGTAACGGGATAGCCCTCAATAGTATCAGGGATAACAACCTCTGTTACACCTGATTTACAGTCTGTTATTGTTACCTCGCCATCTTTGATTTCATAGGAAAGTCCATCTTCAGTTACTCCTGCCGCTGATACAGGTGTTATTATAAACACTGACATCAGCAAACACGCAATACAAAGTAAAGATAAATAACGTTTCACTTTTTTATCACTCCTTAATCTTTCGCTATACTTAGTAGAATGTATATGTATTAAATCAATCCTGCGATTTTCTTCTGAATAGCAGTAGCATCCTTGATGTTTACTTCATTGTCCTCATTGAAATCGGCAAGAGCTGTCTGCTCACTGTCAAACTTAAGAAGTCCTGCAATATTCTTCTGAATTGCAGTAGCGTCCTTGATGTTGAGCTGTCCGTCCTTGTCTGCATCGCCGAGGAGTTTATCAATCTTGAAGTTATCTGTAAACACTACGGGAATCTTTGGGTCAGCCTGACCGCAACCGCCACCGCCATTCATAAAGGGAGCAGTTGTACCTGTTACAGTAATATTATCAGAGATACTCACTCTGCCATGCCAAACACATACGGGCATAAAATCGTCATACTGCTTTACGCATTCGGGAACGGAGATGGAAGTTGTACCGCCGTATATGTTAATGCTGCCCTGAAAGGAGAATATACCGTAACTGCGACGCACTTTGTCACCGGTAACATTACCCATTGTTATGGTGATTTTGCCGCCGTGAATTTTGATATCATTGGTGGCATTAATACCGACACCGCCTAATTCGTCATCTCCTGTTTTTGCAACAATCTCTATACCATCATAAATATCAATGTAACCGCCGTATCTTGTAACCTCACCTGTTGTTTCGTCCTTTTCCTCTGCCACAGCACAACTTATGGCAGTGCCGCCCATTTCTATACAAGCTGTTACTTTGCCGGATATAAATTTTGCGTATCCTGATACACCGATACCGCCTATAATATCAAGTTCTGCCTTATCAACAACAAAATCACCATAGCTGTCGATACCCCGAGATAAAATGGTGCCCTTGCCTGTTGTAATCTTAACCTTTGCATCATCGGTGAAAGCCAAGTGTCCTCGGTTCATAGTAATCAAACCAAGGGCATCTGCATCATAAACATAATGAGACTCAGTTTTAATGCCGATGGATGTATCTGCATCACCGGTAGTAACGTCAAGATTTGCACCTGAAACAGATATAGGTCCCACGGAATATATACCGTAAACCGAATCTGTTGCATCCCCAGCATTGACTGTGAGTTTACCATCAGAAACACTCTTTACAATCAAGGAGCCTCCTGATACAAGAATACCATAATTAGTGGCGTTTTCTAAGTTCTCTACTGTAATGGTATTGTTGCCTATGAGTTCTATTGTAAGGTTCATATCATTAGCTACAATACCTGTGCCTATTCCATCCAGAGAGCTTCCCTGAATATTTGCGTTGTTCAAGATAATGGTGTTAGTATCTTTATCAAAGCTAACTGTGCCATCACCCAGAACATCAGCGGCGTTACTGTTTGTTACTGCAGTACCCTCAACGATAAGCTGACCGTCCTTGTATTTATTTTCTGTAGAATTGTTGTCGGATCCTCTGTCTGTAAATACAACAGGAACATCAGGGTCAGCCTGAACGCAACTACGGTGTCCGCTTTCGAAGGGCTCTTCTGTACCTGTAACTGTGATACTATCAGAAAGAAGAACATAGCCAAAGCCAATTTTTATGGGAGTAAAGTCATGATTCTCTTCTGTGGGCACAGGAACAGAGATAGATGTAGTACCTCCGTCTATGCGAATGCCATGTTGTGTTGAAATGCCATAGCAACAAAGCTCTTCGCTGCCGATAGCGTTGCCCACTGCTATGTCAAGCTTTCCGCCGTGAATATTTATTGTTGCGCAAGTTACACCTGCGCCGTTTTTCTCTACCTCTCCGGTTTTTGCAACTACTTCTGCGCCAAAATAAACACCAATGGAACCGCCATATGTTCTTGTCTCACCCAAGTTTTCATCTCGACAACAAGTTATAGCTGAGGCATCTGTTCCACCACCCTGAGCAAAAGCTGTAACTTTGCCGGAAACAAACTTTGTGAAGCCTGTTACAACGATGGCATCGGAAGTGTTCTCACAAACACCGCTTGTAACGTTAAGCTCTGCCGCATTAACTGTCAAGTCACCATAGCAATTGATGCCTTGAGAGGCAGTGACACCCTTACCTGTTGCAACCACAACTTTCGCATTATCAGTAAAGTATAAAGGAGCACGATTTACAGTAACAATCTTAGAGGTGTCAGCGTCATAAAAAAACTCAGCCTCAGTTTTAATGCCGATGGATGTATCTGCATCACCGGTAGTAATATCAAGACTTGCGCCTGAAACAGATATGGGCCCCGCGGAATATATACCGTAAACTGAATCTGTTGCATCCCCTGCATTGACTGTGAGTTTACCGTCGGAAGTATTCTTTATAGCCAGAGCACCTCCTGATACAAGGACACCATAATTGGTTACGTTTTCTGAGTTCTCTACTGTAATGGTATTGTTGCCTATGAGTTCTATTGTAAGGTTCATATCATTAGCTAAAATACCTGTGCCTGTTTCATTCAGAGAGGTTCCCTGAATATTTGCGTTGTTCAAGATAATGGTGTTAGTATCTTTATCAAAGCTAACTGTACCGTCACCCAGAACATCACCTGAATTAGAGCTTGTTACCATAATCTCGCCTATGTAAAGGTCGTAGGAAACCTCTGCGGATACTCCAATAATAGACACACTTAAAATCATAAATGTTATGAGAAGTAAACTGATAATTCTTTTCTTCACGTTTATTTCCTCCTAAAATTCATCTTCACCGATATTTTACTTCATAGACGTTGTCAGTGTCAATAACAAACTTAAAGTTTACACTTTTACCTTCTTTCAAAAGTCATAAATCCATCAGATAGTTTCAAAAAGCTCTCCGTCAATATCATATATAAGATTTATCAGGATTGTGGTGCCGTCTGTGAAAACAACACTGTGGCTGACTTCATCTATTCGTTTAATGACTCCTGTTACAGTTATGTACTCACCACCCCTTTTCCTGTTGTCAGGTTTGAAAAAGGTAATATTCAAAACGGGATTTGAGCTCTTCTTTTCCAAGGCGATATTGAGCTTATGGTTGATTATTGCAATCTGATATTCATCCAGCTCCGCCTTGTCATTTGTAAACCTTGCTGTTTCTTTAACTGCATCTTCATAGCCTGTCAGGGCTGCAAATGGTGAAAACTGTGCCGCCCTGTTATACACAGACATTCGTGGTCTTGTCGTTGAAGTCGGATGTGGAAGGTGGATTATATCTTTATAATTATCTGCCATATTATATTCACCTCACGCTTTGTGTCCGCCAATCTGGCCGTTGCGGTCAATTGCAGTAGCACCTTCCTGAAGGTTCATACCTTTGAAGATTGCGTTCTTGCCAAATCTATGTTTTATGGTTACAACTGCATCCTGCATTTTCTTTTCTCTTGAAAGCTCTACCGAATTGGAGTCCTCATCATAATCTGTGAAAAGGTCAAGCTGCTCGGCTGCAAAGCCTTTTGTTATTTCAGCTTCATCAACAAGCTTACATGCTGCAATTGTAATCCTGCGTACTAAAAGATTTCTATCAACAATCCTGTCAAACAATTCTACAAGTGCATTGATAAGTGCTGTTGATGACATTGTCTTGTTTGGTAGATTAGTTGTACCATGAGCGTGCTTTGGAACTTTGCGACCATAATGATCCACGCAAATTTCGCCTTTGTATGTACTCATAATTTCTTTATTTCTCAGATTTTCTATATCATAACCAACAGTAAGCACTAACTGGTCAGTAGCAAGCTTCTTTTCTACAAGGTCGTACACAAGCTGATCTATCATTTCTCTTGCAATAAGCCTTGCTTTTTCAAATGTATAGGGACAATGCAAAACCTGACCTGTACTGAGACTTGTTGAGGATGGCTTATACGCTTTTACATCAGCTATAGTACAAGGCTCCCAGCCCCAGGCGTGGTCTATGAGAAGCTCTGCATTGACTCCGAACATCTGATAGAGCCAGTCCTCACACTCCAAAGAACATCGGGCCACATCACCCATAGTATGCATACCGTAGTTTTCAAGTTTTTTCGCAATGCCTCTACCGACTCTCCAGAAGTCCGTAAGCGGAGTATGAGACCACAGCTTTTCTCTATATGACATTTCATCAAGCTCTGCGATTCTTACACCATTCTCATCTGGAGGCATCTTCTTAAGTCGGAGGC
>JAZSLX010000140.1:0-2259 GCA_045535605.1 Ruminococcus sp. | reverse complement strand
AAGTGGTCGTAACGAGAACGACTCGAAATCGTTTTGTCCTTAACCGGGCACGTGGGTTCGAATCCCACCATCTCCGCCAGAAAGCCGACAAGTTTTTACATCTACTTGTCGGTTTTGTTATGTTAATATATTACTTCTCATTGATATATTTATCTTTACATATTTATATGTACTGTAAAATTGAATAATAAATCGTCGCATAAAAACTAAAATATATTCTTTTCGTAAATTCTGTTCTTTGGGTGTTGACTTTGGATTGTTAAATATGTATCATAATATTGTAATTTACATGACTGACGGAACAGCGGAGCACCGCAAGGGAATGTAAATGTATAATGCCGACCGTCTGGGCAAATCAGTCTTATGGGCTGATTTGCCCTTTTTTATTTAATTCCAATAAGCAAAGGAGAATGAATTATGGAACACGTAAATTGGAATGGATTTAAAGGTGGAAAATGGCAGGATGAGATTAACGTTCGTGATTTCATCCAGAATAACTATACAGAGTATACAGGTGACGACAGCTTCCTTGAAGGCGCTACAAAGCGTACCAAAAAAATCATGGGCAAAGTTGAGTCACTGTTTGAGCTTGAGCGTCAGTTTGGCGGCGTTCTTGATATAGATACAACAACAGCTTCTTCCCTTACAAGCTATACAACAGGTTATATTGATCATGAAAGCGAGCTCATCGTTGGTATGCAGACAAACCGACCTCTTAAAAGAGGTGTAAACCCCTTCGGCGGTATGAGAATGGTTAAGCAGGCTTGTGAGGCATACGGTTATACACTCAGCCAAAAGGTGCAGGAAGAATTCAAATTCCGTACAACTCACAATGACGGTGTGTTCCGTGCATATACTGACGAGATGCGTCTTGCACGTAAGTGTCATGTAATTACAGGTCTTCCCGATGCTTACGGCAGAGGCAGAATCATCGGCGACTACAGACGAGTAGCACTTTACGGTGTTGACAGACTTATTGAAGAAAAGAAAAGGGATAAGTCTGCTCTTGCTAAAGCTAACTTTAATACTGACAGCATCCGTCTTGATGAAGAGCTCTTCCAACAGATTACCTTCCTCGGTTTCATGAAGGAAATGGCTGCATCATACGGAATTGATATCAGCGAGCCTGCAACAACAGCACGTGAGGCTATCCAGTGGACATACTTTGCTTATCTTGCTGCTATCAAAGAGCAGAACGGTGCTGCTATGTCTCTGGGTAGAGTTGCAACTTTCTTTGATATTTATATTCAGCGTGATATTGAAAATGGAATTCTTACTGAAAAAGGTGCGCAGGAGCTTATTGATGATTTTGTTATCAAGCTCAGAATTGCACGTCACCTGAGAACACCAGAATACAATGAACTGTTTGGTGGTGATCCCATGTGGATTACTGAGGCGGTTGGTGGTATGGGTGAAGACGGAAGAACTCTGGTTACTAAGTCCAGCTCCCGTATTCTCAATACACTTTATACACTGGGTTCCTCCCCCGAACCTAACCTGACAGTTCTTTGGTCTACCAAACTTCCTGAGGGGTTCAAGAAGTTCTGTGCTAAGGTTTCATGTGATACAGACTCTATCCAGTATGAAAACGACGACCTTATGCGTCCTATCTACGGCGATGATTATGCTATTGCCTGCTGTGTATCTGCAATGAAGGTCGGCAAGCAGATGCAGTTCTTCGGTGCACGCTGTAACCTTGCAAAGCTTCTCCTTATTGCAATCAACGGTGGTTATGATGCAACAAGCGGTATTCATATCGGACCTCAGATGCCTGTTCTTTCTGCAGATAAGCTTGATTATGATACTGTTATGGAAAGATACCAGATATACATTGAATGGCTTGCTAATCTTTACGTTAATACTATGAACGTAATCCACTATATGCACGATAAGTACGCATATGAGAAGACACAGATGGCTTTGCATGACACTAATGTTGACAGATTCATGGCATTTGGTATTGCAGGTCTTTCTGTTGTTGCTGATTCTCTGAGCGCAATCAAGTTTGCAAACGTTAAGCCTGTTAAAAACGATAGAGGTTATATCACCGACTTTGTTACAACAGGTGAGTTTCCTAAGTTCGGCAATGATGATGACAGAGTTGACCTTATTGCTAAGGAGATGACTCATACATTTATCGAGGAGCTTCGCAAGACTCCCACATATAGAAATGCTATCCATACACTTTCTGTTCTTACAATTACATCTAATGTTATGTATGGTAAGAATACAGGTGCAACTCCTGACGGCAGAAAGGCT
>JAZSLX010000022.1:0-2000 GCA_045535605.1 Ruminococcus sp. | reverse complement strand
CATGGTATATTTGTTATCGCTCCCTCATATTTATCGTACTGTCCTTCTGTTAATCCACTATTCTTAAATGCCATTTGAGGATTCATGAACAGCTTATACTCATCATACAAGGTTTTATTATATTCAGGTTTTGATATTCTTATTAGCAATAATAATTGCTCTCTCATACAGTCACCTCTTTGCATTAGATAGTCATTTTTAAACACCTACACTAATCATATTGAACCTCTATCCTAAAAACGTGTAGTAAGTGTGTAGTAGAAGCTTTTTCTATTCTGGAAACCGCTTATTTACCGGGTTTGTAGCACTTCTTTACAATACTGTCGTGGCAGACAAACATCATTTTTTCATAATATTACATCCCGTATTTCCAAATCATACAAACCGACACTATACAGTTTTTTCATTTGGTTGTTATGATGTTTTTTCATCTGTATTCTCACATTCGGAAAATCAAGGGGGGCGATTTGTATGACAGATAAAGAACTCAGGAAATTAAGTCGTCTTGAACTGCTTGAATTACTTCTTGATGCCAGTAAGGAAAACAAGCAACTTAAAGAGCAGATCGACAGATTGACTGTCGAAAACAAAACAGCCCGTAATATAGAAAATCTTTCTGTAATAACCCATCAGGTTGAGAAGGCTCTTGAATATGCAAACGGTATTACGGACTCTCTTAAAGCAACCTCTGGTAAGGCAGATTCAGTCAATACCGGTATAAGAGAAAGAAAATCCCCTGCTGTATCAGGCTCACTTCCGGATGTTGAAATTTACAGACAAATGTTATCGTTTTTTGCTCGTAACGATGACAAACTGGGTGTGTTTCCTGCTGATTTAGAAAATTCTGTCAGAGCAAGAATAAGGAGCATACTTGAGAGAAGAAAACAAAACTGATACCCATTCACAGGAGCGTTACCGCCAATGGTAAGGAAAAAATCAAAAAGGTTCGGGTCAATTCCCACAGCTGAACAAATAGAAAACGAAATCCTCAGAGAAAAATACAATCGGAAATATAAGCAGGTGCTAAGAAGCACAATGTATTCTCTCATTGTTGTTGCAGCCGTTGCAGTACTTATTGCAACTCTTGCTTTACCCGTTCTGCAGATTTCCGGTAGCAGTATGGAGCCGACACTCAACGACGAAGAAATAGTAGTACTTTTAAAAACAACAAATCTTAAAAGAGAAGAGCTTTGCTGTTTCTCATATCAGAACAAGCTTCTGATTAAGAGAGTTATCGGATTGCCGGGAGATAAAATCAATATTGATGAGAACGGAAATGTTTATGTAAACGACATACTTCTCGATGAGCCTTATGTCACAGATAAAGCCCTGGGCGAATGTGATATAACCTTCCCGTGCTATGTTACGGATAATCATTATTTTGTTCTGGGTGATTATCGTTCAACTTCAATAGACAGCCGAAGCAGTGTAATAGGACTGGTTAGCGAAGATTATATTATCGGAAAAATATTTTTCAGAATATGGCCATTTGACAGTATCAGCCTGGTAGATTGACATTGTTAAAAACAAAAAGGAGGTGGCAGGTTTGGAAGGTGTCAACAGAGATTATCTTGGTAAGCATAAAAAATTCAGAATGGACAGCAAAAAGCTTGCCACAGCATTTTTACTCACAGCATTCATAGTTGCAATAATAGTTTTCTGGTGGCTCAAGCTTGTAGGCATTACCGTTACGGGTGAAGCTTTTTGCGGAGTTGAAGAACACGGTCATGGTGCTGATTGCTACACAAGTGAGCTTGTCTGCAGTTTTAATGAAGTCTTGCATGAGACAGTGCAGAAGAAGACAACTCAGACTGGGGAAACTACCACCGAAGCAACTACAACCGAGGAAGCTGCAACTGAGACTATCACCATTGAAGAGCCTACCTCAGAAGAATCTGTAACTGAAGCTACCACCGAAGAGGCAGAGTATGTTACTGCTTACGGGGAAACCTATTCTGTGTCTCATACTCACAGCAATGAATGCTTTGAGACTTTTCTTG
>JAZSLX010000014.1:0-21300 GCA_045535605.1 Ruminococcus sp. | reverse complement strand
TTCGGGACGTCGTGGCGCCGTCCCCTACCAATCAATCAAAATTTCCGCTCAGGCACATAATTGCCGATATGCCTGCCAAGGGTGCTGTCTCTGCACGCAGTATCCGTTTGCCAAGAGTAGCAGGGATAATCCCTGCCTCCCTTGCAAGCTCTACCTCAGACTTATCAAATCCGCCCTCACAGCCTACAAAAATTGCAACCGACTTTATATCCTTATTTATAAGGGCAGACAGGGGCTCTCCGCCGCCCTCATAAAAAATTATACTCAGGTGATTTGAAGCAGACTCCTTCACCGCCTGAGTGAAGCTCTGTGTATCAGATACCTCAGGCACAATTCCTCTGCAGGACTGCTGTGCCGCTCCTGTGGCGATTTTCTGCCAACGCTCAGTTTTCTTTTTGAGGGATTTTTCGTCAGGGCGGGAGACACATCGTGAGGTCACAACAGGGACTATCCTGTGAACACCCAGCTCCACAGCCTTCTGGACTATCATATCCATCTTGTCACCCTTTGTAAGGGATTGATACAGAGTAACCTGTATTGAAGCCTCCTGCAGACAGGGCGCAGACTCCAGAATTTTTACCGTTACACCCTCAGGACTGAAACCTTTAATCTCACATTTATGCTCTGTAAGGTCAGGAGAAACCAAGGTAAGCTCCTCCCCCTTTTTCATCCTCAGGGATTTTTCTATATGCTTTGCGTCCTCACCTGTAATCAGGTGTTGCGTACCGCTTATATTTTCATTAGCAAAAAACCAAGCCATAACCACACTCCTCTGGCAAAACTCATATATATAAAATATATCAAAAATCCCTCTCCATTGCAATAATCAACTTGAAATGATAAAATATAAAGTGTATGGAAAATTTTTAAAATGGCAATACTTTGAAATGAAACACCACTCAGGAGGAAGCCCTATGAATTACACCACCATAACAGAAGATGATTTTTACGCTATTCTTGAAAAGGAAAATATAGATGAGAAGGAGCTCCCCAGACTTCTTATCAGCAAGCTTGAAAAGAAGAGCATGAAGGTCTCCGTTGCAGAAAGCTGCACAGGAGGACTTATCAGCAAGCTCCTCACCGATGAGCCCGGTGTGTCTGAGGTTTTTGATTGCGGAGTGTGCTCCTACGCAAATTGCATTAAAGAAAAGATTTTGGGAGTAAAGAGTGAAACTCTCAAAAACTTTGGTGCCGTATCTCCTCAGACAGCTTACGAAATGTCACAGGGTGTAAGACGCCTTGCAAATGCACACATAGGTATCAGCACCACAGGCATTGCAGGACCTACAGGGGGAAGTGCCGAAAAGCCTGTTGGTACTGTTTTTATCGGTATCTCCCTTGAGGGCGAAACAAGGGTAATAAAAGCGGATTTTACTGCAAAAAATAACAATCGGGATAAAAATCGCCAACTCTCCGCGCATTTAGCCATTTATTGTGCATTTGCCAGTATTTAAGCCATTTCTGCCCTGTAAAGACTTGCCAAATCCGTTTCTTTGTGCTACAATCTTAGTAACTATTGTAGTCAAATTACGAGTTTTTTCGCAAACTTTGGACTGCAACCACCGAATGTTGTCGGTGGGGTGTTTAGCACACACAATATATCGGAAGATATCTTACAAATAAAACATAATATTTTCAGGAGATGATTTTATGTCAAGAGCAGCCGGCATTCTTATGCCCATCACTTCTTTGCCCTCTCCTTACGGAATAGGCACTATCGGCAAAGAGGCTTACAAGTTCGCAGACTTTCTGAAAAAAGCAGGTCAGACCATCTGGCAGATTCTCCCTGTAGGACCTACCAGCTACGGTGACTCTCCTTATCAGTCATTCTCTACTTATGCAGGCAACCCCTACATGATAGACCTTGATATGCTTATTGAGGAAGGACTTCTTAAAGCTTGTGACATTGAAGGCTACGAATACGGCAGTAACCCCGGTTATGTTGATTATGAGAAAATCTACAACTACCGCTTCGAGGTACTGCGTAAGGCTTATGACAACTTCAAGGCTTTAGACAAAGACTCTGACGCACAGAAGGCATTCCGTTCCTTCAAGCGCAAAAACAGCGCATGGCTCAAAAACTACGCTCTCTATATGTCCGTTAAGAAAGCCAACGGCATGAAGGCTTGGACAGAGTGGGAAGACGAGAGTATCCGCGTTCGTGATGAAAAGGCTGTAGCCCGCTACACCAGAAAGTTCTCTGATGAGATTGGTTTCTGGAGCTTTGTTCAGTTTAAATTCTATGAGCAGTGGGAGAAATTCCGCGCTTATGTAAATTCCCTCGGCATCAAGATTCTCGGCGATATGCCTATCTACGTTGCTATGGACTCAGCCGACACATGGGCTAACCCTGAGGTATTCTGGCTCACAGAAGAGAGAAACCCTGTTTGCGTTGCAGGCTGTCCCCCCGACTACTTCTCCGCTACAGGTCAGCTCTGGGGCAATCCCCTTTACAACTGGGATTACCTGAGGAGCACAGGCTATGCATGGTGGTTTGAGCGTATCAAGGCCGCAACCGCTCTCTTTGATATCACTCGTATCGACCACTTCCGTGCATTTGACAGCTACTATGCAATCCCCTTCCCTGCTGACAACGCTATTGGCGGCAGCTGGATGGTAGGCCCCGGCATTGAGTTCTTCAATCTGATGAACGAGCAAATCGAGGATGTTGAGATTGTTGCTGAGGACCTCGGCGACCTGACACCCGGTGTTAAGCAGCTTCTTCTTGACTGCGGTTATCCCGGTATGAAGGTTCTTGAGTTCGCATTTGACAGCGGCGAGGCTAACGATTACCTGCCCCACAACTATCCCGAGAACTGCGTAGTATACTCTGGCACACACGATAACGATACTCTTATGGGCTGGAAGGCTCAGGCAAAGGAAAGCGACATCCAGTATGCAATTAATTACTGCAACATCGGCTGGGACGAAGGCTTCAACTGGGGTATCATCCGCACCGCTTATGCAAGCGTTGCAAAGTACGCCATCATCCAAATGCAGGACATTCTGGGTCTTGGCACAGAAGCAAGAATCAACACACCCTCTACCCTTGGCGGTAACTGGGAGTGGAGAATAGATGCTGCAGCTCTTACAGATGAGCTTGCTGCTAAACTTAACGATATAGTAATCAACCATAACAGACAGAATGGTTAAACACCTACAATAGACTGGAGGACTAAATAATGAGTACCATTATGGAAAATCTTGAGCTTATTGCTAAAAGTGCTTACTGTAAAAAACCTAAGGAATTAACAAAAGAACAGCTTCATCAGGTTCTGGGCAAAGCCGTTATGGGCGATATCGCAGAGCGTTGGGAGAAGTCAAAGAAGGCTCACGCAAAGAAGCGCAGAGCTTACTACTTCTCTGCTGAGTTCCTTATGGGCAGAATGATCTACAACAACCTGTACTGCCTTGGCGCACTTGACGAGGTTAAGGAACTTCTCAAGTCAAAGGGCATGAACATCAACCAGTTCGAGGATATCGACGACGCCGCTCTCGGTAACGGCGGTCTTGGCAGACTTGCTGCTTGCTTCCTCGATTCTGCCGCTACACAGGAAGTTCCCCTTGACGGCTACGGCATCCGCTACAAGTACGGTCTGTTCAAGCAGCTGATTGAGAACGGCTATCAGGTAGAGGTTGCAGACGATTGGCAGAAGTTTGGCGATCCCTGGAGCATCCGCTGCATTGAGGACGCTGTAACAGTTAAGTTTGCTGACCAGACAGTTGTTGCTGTTCCCTATGATATGGCTATCATCGGCTACGGCACAAAGAACATCAACACTCTCCGTCTGTGGCAGGCAGAGGCAGTAGACGAGTTCAACTTCCTCCAGTTCAACGAGGGCAGATATGACGAGTCTATCAGAGCTAAAAATGACGCTGAGAACATCTCCAAGGTTCTCTATCCCAACGACAACTCCCGTGAGGGTAAGGTACTGAGACTCAAGCAGCAGTATTTCTTCTGCTCCGCTTCTCTCCAGGATATCCTCAAGAAATACAAAGCTAAGTACGGCAATGATTTCTCTCACTTTGCTGAGATGAACGCTTGTCAGCTTAACGATACTCACCCCATCTGCTGTATCCCCGAGCTTATCAGACTTCTCGGTCTTGAGGGCGTTGGCTTTGATGAGGCATTCGCAATTGCTCAGAAGACATTTGCATATACAAACCACACAGTTATGGCAGAGGCTCTTGAAAAGTGGAGCATCTCCCTTATGCGTGAGGTTATCCCCGAGATCTACTCCATCATTGAGAGAATCAATGAGAAGGAAATGTGCGACCTGAGAGGTATGGGTCTTGAGGAGTGGAAGGTAAACGAGATGCGTATCATCGACGGCGAGAGAGTTCATATGGCTCGTCTCGGCATCTATGCATCCAGCTACGTAAACGGCGTTGCATGGATTCACACAGAAATCCTCAAGAACGACGTTCTCAAGGATTGGTATGCAATCTATCCCGACCGCTTCCAGAACAAGACAAACGGTATCACTCAGAGACGTTGGCTTGGTCTTTGTAACCCCGAGCTCTCCGCTTTCATCACAGAGAGAGTTGGCGACGGCTGGCAGAGAGACCTTTCTAAGCTTTCCGCTCTTAACGATATGCTTGATGACAAGACCGTTCGCGAGTTCAACAAGATTAAGGCTAAGAAGAAGAAGCAGCTTGCAGCTTATGTTAAGAAGATGGACAACTTCGACCTTAACCCCGACTTCATTTTCGACATTCAGGTTAAGCGTCTCCACGAGTACAAGAGACAGCTCCTCAATGCTTTCTCCATTCTTTACATCTACTTCCTTATCAAAGACGGCAAGCTTCCTAACTGGAACCCCACAGCTTACATCTTCGGTGCTAAGGCTGCTCCCGGTTACCGCCGTGCAAAGGCAATCATCAAGTACATCAACGAGATTGCAAACCTTGTAAACAACGACCCCGATACAAAGGACAAGCTTCAGGTTGTATTTGTTTCCAACTACAACGTTTCCTATGCAGAGAAAATTGTTGTTGCTGCTGATTTCTCCGAGCAGATTTCCACAGCAGGTACAGAGGCTTCCGGTACAGGTAACATGAAGTTTATGCTCAACGGTGCAGTTACACTCGGTACTTACGACGGTGCTAACGTTGAGATTGCACAGAAGGCAGGCGAAGAGAACGAGTACATCTTCGGCGCACGTGTTGAAGAGATCGAAAGACTCAAGAGAGAGGGTTACTGCCCCCGCGCTATCTACGAGCAGAACGAGTACATCAGACGTGTTGTTGACACTCTGGTTAACGGTATGTTCAATGATGACGGCGCACAGGGCGAGGGTAGCTTCCGTGAGCTCTGGGAGGGTATCCTTGACGGCAAGTGCTGGCACGCACCCGACCACTACTTCCTCCTCCTCGACCTTCAGGATTACGTTGATACAAAGATTCGTGCTAATGCTGAGTACGCAGACCGCACAGCATTCGGCAGAAAGTGCCTCAAGAACGTAGCAAACGCAGGCGAGTTCTCCTCTGACAGAACTATCCTCCAGTACGCTACAGAGCTCTGGCACGTTAAGTAATATATTACTTGCTAATATAATATAAAAAGGTCACATCCGATTGGATGTGACCTTTTTGCATATGTAGCTATACAGTTTTACGGCTCATCACAAATACCTATAAGATAATCTGCAGACAAATTATAAAACGCACACAGCTTTTTCAAATCCTCTATTTTTAGTTCTGCTCTTCCAGCTTCAATATGGTTATATCCTTGTTGTGTTTTATTAAGCACAGCACCCACTTGACTCTGTGTCAAATCTCTATCCTCACGTACTTCTTTAAGTCTTATACGATAATCCATAATGTTATGTCCTCTCTTTAATATATAACTATATTAGCATACTCAAAGATTGAGTATTGACTTTTACTCAATCTTTGAGTTATTATATATATACTACACATCTGGAGGAACAAAAATGTCTATACTTGAAGAACTGTACAACGGAAACATAACTCCCTGTGAATTGTTCGTAAAAAAGGGGAGCGAATATCAAAAGCTCAGCTTACACCTTACCGACAACATTGAGAAGCTTCTTCCTTTGCTGACACAGGAAGAACGTAAAATCTACGAAGATATAGAAGAAGCAATCTCTCTCCGCAGCTGTATTTCAGAACGAGAGCACTTTATTCAGGGATTCCGCTTAGGAGCTGAGTTTGTCTGGGAGCTGGAGCACTACAAAAGCAGTAATTTCAAATTATAAGGAACAAACTCTTATGTTTATATGCAGATTTATGTGTGAGGTTTTTGAATTTATAACGTCTAAAGTTATGAAAAGCAAAACTCATTATTGACATCGCAATTCTATTAAGTTAGAATGTAAATATAAGGTATTGCTTACCAAGGACATCACACCGAGTTCATCGGTGTTCGGCATATAAAATATTAATTACGAGGTGAATTACTATGAAAAAGATTCTGTCCTTTATTCTGGCACTGCTTATTTTGTCCTCAATTGCCGTGCTTCCTGCCTTTGCAGAAGATGCAGACACAGGAATGCACATCTCCTCAGGGGACTTTGAGTTTGAGTATCTGGGCAACAGTCAGTATTCTCTATTTCAGTATCACGGCAATGATACCGAGGTTACTGTCCCTGCAACATTTGAGGGCGGTCAGGTTGTCAGCATCGGCTCAAATGCTTTTGCTAAAAACCTGCATGTTCGCTCAGTAACAATCGAAGATGGTGTTACGTCTATCGGTGAACGTGCTTTTGCATTCTGTAAAATGCTTTCCTATGTTAAGCTCCCCAACACGCTTAAATCCGTAGGATCTCAGGCATTTCTCTACTGTACAAGACTTCTCAGCATAAGCATTCCTGAGTCTCTTACCTCCATTGGTGACAAAGCATTTGGTTACAACCGCAGAACTTTATCTACGGAAACCCTTGAATACAGCTATCAGATAGATTGGGAATTTGGAATCAACGGCACAGATGCCTCTTTGGCAAAGAAATATGCCGAAGAAAACGGTTGCCGTCGCAACCAGTACCCCTATAAAGACAATGATATCTTTGATTTTTGGTTTGAAATTCCAACCGAATGGAAGGATTACAAGCAGATATACTGCCATTTCAACGAAGTAGGCAGTGACTCCAGAGTTCTCACCACATGGGGCTCCCAAACCTCAGAATGTTATTTTGACGATTACTCTGCCTCCTTTGATGTACAGAATTTTGGCGGATTGGAGTACGGCACTGTTTACGAGGTTATCTTCTACACCGACAACGGATACAAGACCCATCCTGCCGTTCTTACAGCCGAATGTGAGTCAGACACTCTTTATACAAACCACACTTATGTTGCTGTACCCTCTGAAACAGAACACAGTCTGATTGCCTACTGGAAAGACACAGACACATCAGCATATGAGGAGGCTCTGAACTATTGGGATAACGCATACATCTATACAGAAGCCCCCGTCGAAAAGCCAAAGGACGAGCCTACTTATGACGAAAAGCCTCCCATAACTGCTCTGCCCTATGGTGATGCAGACACGGACGGCGTTGTAACTATCAAGGACGCTACTGCCATCCAGAAGCATTTGGCACAGCTTAAGACTCTGTCAGATACAGGATACATCCTTGCTGATTTTCTAACACACTCAGGCTTTGACCTGACCATAGCAAACGCAACCTACATTCAGAAATACTGTGCAGGTCTGCAGACAATGGAAAATATCGGCAAGCCTGCATATACAGAAGTAACCTTGCTACGTCCTGAGGAGTGGTCCGACGACTTAACAATCTTTATTACAAGCTGGAACGACGAAACCACAGAGGACGAAAGCAAGTATCACACATGGGCAACACCTTCTCAGCCTGACTATTACTTCTGTATGGAATTTTACATCCCTGTTTACAACCCCTATCTTGTTATTTACACCGACGTCAGCTCCTCTGACGTGCTGACTCTGAATCTGCCTGAGGGCAACGACGTAAATAACAGATACTATGCTATCGCAGAGTCTTGGGGGGGCTACGATGAAAACGGATTCCTGAGATTCATATTTATGGGGCCTGCATAATCAAAAGCAACCGTATAAAACCAACCCCCGCTGTAAAAACAGCGGGGGTCTTATGTTTACGGCAGTTTATCTCATATAAAGTCCGCAGATTTTGCTTTCCTTATCAAGGCAGATTGTAAAGGTTGCGGAGCCTTTCTCGCATTTGCACACAAGGACGAACACCGCATACTCTCCTGTCTCGTCATCCGAGGCACCTCTTGTTGACCAAGAGAGAATTTTTGTAACGGCACCGCGTTTTTCTACCTCGTCCTCCAGAGCTTCACGCAAATCCTGCGCTGAAAGCTGTGCTTTCATCTCGTCACTGAACCGATCTGCCACCTTATCAAACTCGCCCTTTGAAAGACTCATTGCAATCTCCTGTGCCTGTGACAGGGCTTTATCAGGGTTCATACCCTTGGGAAGTGATGTGCCCGAAAAACCGCAACCGCATAGGATAACTGCAATTAACAGCGCGCACAATGCTGTAAGCACACCTTTAGATATAATCTTTTTCATCTTACTTTTCCTCCATACAACTCTTTTTATATCCTCTGCAAAGAAACATTCCTGTCAACAGCAGAACAATTCCCAACAAAGCAATAACAGCTTCAATAATATAACCATTCACTCCGAGGTACTGCAAGTACGCAGCAGAAAAATTAAAAATCCCGTGGAGCGTTATACAAAGAGAAACGAAAAATCCGCTTTTTCTGCGGTTTACTCCATACCATATTATAAGGGATAAGCCTATGTGTGCACATATCGCGAAAATCCGCTCTGCACCTGACAGCAAGAAATCACTTGCGCAGTAACCTGCAAGACTTCCTCCTGTGAGGAATATCAATGCAAACTGGGATAACCCCACAAGAAGCACAGCTTCTATACCGCCGTGACCTGCACCAAAAGCAAAAGCGTCAGCACATCTACTCTTTTTCATAAAAAATCTTATGAAAATGTATCTGCCAATTTCCTCAAATATTCCTGCAGATAGACTGAGCAGAGACAGATAAGCCACAGGATACAGGGACTGGAACACTATGTAATCTGCCCAAAGGCTCAGCAGAGAAAGCAGAGGTATTCTCAGCAAAATCTGAGTTGCAGTAAAGCATCCCATACCAAGGAGGACACCCTTTGCACTTCCTGACTTTTTAGCGAGGAATACAAACAGAAACACAGGCAAAACTACCGAGCACAAAAGCGAAAAAATCCAGCTTAAGTATACCATAACAACACCTGAATTATTTATCAAATATTATTTACCATGCCCATAAACACGGGAATATTAGACTCGTTATCATAAATTGCAAACACAAATGGTCTGTCAAAGTTGAGTCGCTTCTCAGGAAGCTCAGGAGCATTTGCTGAGCCATACTTAATATCTGCAACACTTGCCGCGCCTGCCTTTGCACCCTGAGGGCCTATCTCTATGAATGCGTCCTGTGTAATCTTGCTCACGTATACCTGACCTGTGTTGGAAAGGTTTGAAAAATCCGCTTTGTTCACATCAAACATTGCATTAATCCCCACAGCTTTCAGGCTGTCTGCAAGCTCAATGTGGGTATCCACAGAAAACTCAGGGATTGAAGCTACGCAAGTCTCCATAGGTGACTGTGACTCTAAAAGTGAATTGAAACGGTTGCCTGTCAGACTCTTTACAAATTCTGTAATATCCTGATCCTCTTTGGGAAGAATTGCCATAAACTTGCAGGGCACATTCTTAAATCCTTTTATAAAACCCTCTGCGTAAGAGGTGCTTATGTAATATTCCTCAGATACCATAAACTCAGCCTGAGCATCACACTTTGCACCGTGGAAAGTTCCTTTCTGCGTGAAGGAATAAGGGGTTGTCCATGCGTCATTCAGAAGCGCAGTGTTTATCACAAGAGCTGCTGAGTCTCCCTCTATCTCCTCCAGCACCTTTTCTATCTTTCCGTCTGTGTTTTCAGACACCCAGCCGTTGACTTTATCCACGGCACCATCTTCAGAAAAATCAATACGGAAAATTCCTGCGTCATAATAGTTTGATGAAGTCTGCAGGAACGAGGACTTTACATCAAAGGTATCATTAAACCACAGGGAGTTTGCACTCTTAAAATATCCGTCCTCACTGTTAAACGCGGTGAGTCTGCTGCTCAGATAATGCTCACCTGTATTTATAAGGTCGGTATCTGCACCGCCTGCCATAGCGTTTCTTATTTCATTGCGGGTTTTGTCCGCCGCTCCGTTTGCAAGCATTGCCAGAACAGAGGAAACCGACACAGGAGAAATCACAATGTTTTCATCTTCAGTTGCACTTTCACCCAGAAGCTTCACACCGAAGTCAATAGCACCCTGAGAATACTTTTCATAATTTTCAGGAGTAGTATGCTCTCCGGATAGAAAATCGTAAACAGGTACGTCCTCGGAGCGGTCAAAATCCTTCCTGAGGTTTTCATCCCCTGAGATAAGAGAATCACCACTGCAAGCACAAAGTGACATCACCATTATCAAAGCCATAAAAACACAAGTTAAACGTTTCATTATTTTCCTCCTTAAGGGAAATCAACATATATATAATAAGGTTTTTCTCTGCAAATTTCAACCTGCTTGTTAGTTTTTTGCCCTGAGTTATTATTGAATCCAAAAAAACTCCAATGAAGCGCCGTAAGTTTGGAAGATATTACATAGAAAAAATGCAGATTTTATCTTTCTTTTTCCGAAAATATATTGTATTATATATAACGAATATGAAAACAATGTGAAAATATATCTTTTTATGAAAAAGAGGTTTTTATATGGCAAATAAACAGAGAAGATACCGCAAATCAGAAAGCGGTGTTTCAAAAAAGCAGTTTGCTCTCATCCTGACTCTTGCGGCAGTTGTTTGTGTTGCAGTAGTCCTGCTCACTACAGGTCTTACCGCTTGCACAAAGGAGCCTGAGAAAACTGCAACTCCTGACTCCGTTGCTACCATCGACGAAAGCACCTATGTGTTTTCTGAGGGTATCTACGCAGGAAAGGTACACCTTGGAGGCTTGACCTACAAGCAGGCAAGAGCAGAAATCCTTGCACAGTGCGATGAAATCGTTAAGGACTTTGATGTTACTGTAACAGCCGCAGACAAGGAATTTAAATACACAAAGGCTGACTTCACCTACACATACAACACAGAGGAAGTCCTCCTTGAGGCTGCAAAGCACAACGACAAAATCACAGATGGAAGCGTAAAGAAGGACACAGAGAAAACCTTTAAGCTTACCGCTTTTGTATCAGAGGATTCTGTCAATGAAAAGGTTGCAGAAATTGCAAAGGAAGTTGACAAAGAGGCAAAGAGTGCCACCATCGGCAGTGCTGAAAACAACGACATCTCCTTCATTAAAGACAGCACAGGACTCAAGCTTGACCAGACCGCTCTTTCAAAGGAAATGGTAAAGGAAATCAACAAGCTTATCACAGGTAACAAAAATGCTGTAACAATAAAAGCAAAGGTTGAGGAGCTTCAGCCCGCACTTACATACGATGACTTAAACGGAAAGATTCAGCTTCTTTCTTCCTTCACTACATACTCCACCAGCAGTGAAAACAGCACCCACAATATGGCTGTTGCCTTTGCTGCTTGCAACGGCTCTGTTATCGAGCCCGGCGAAACATGGTCCTTCAACGCCTGCACAGGTGACAGTAACCTGACCTCTTTAGGTTATGTTTCTTCTACTGTTATTATCGGCGGCGAATACGCACAGGGTGTCGGCGGCGGTCTGTGCCAGTCCTCAACTACCATCTACAATGCAGCTATCCGCACTAATCTGGAGATTATAGAAAGATACTGCCACTACTTCGAGTCCTCCTATGCTGCCCCGGGTCTTGACGCTACTATCGACTATCCCAACCTTGACCTTAAGCTCAAGAATCCCACTGACTATCCCATGTATATCCAGTGCTATATGTCAGGCAGAACCCTTTACTGCAATATCTACGGATATCAGGATCCCTCCTTTGATGAGGTGCAGGTAAACTCTTCTGTCTACGAGTCAAACCGTAAGCAAAACTACTACAAGGCATCAGCTGAGCGTATATTCCTGAAAGACGGCAAAGAAGTATGGCGCGAGCAGTTACCTTACTCAACATATCACTATGTTTCTCCCAAGGACGAAACTACAGCACCACCTGAAACAAAACCCACAAAGCCTGTAGTAAAGCCCACAAAGCCCGCAGCAACTCAGGCACCTACAGTGAAGCCCACAACCCCTGCAGAGACCACACCACCTGTAACAACTCTCCCTGCAGACCCCGTAGAGCCCACTGTTCCTGCTACTGCACCTGTGGTAACAAACCCTGTTTAAAATTAAATCAGGAAACTAAAAATGAATTTTAAAACTCCTTTTGCAAATGCTATTAAAAATTGCAAAGGGAGTTTTCTTTTATGATTACACGAAAAGGCAGATACACCCTGATATTCTCAGACGGGCCAAAAATCCTGAGCTTTGCCTGCGTGGCGGGACAAAAAGAAGGAGAAGGACCTCTGGGAAAAAAGTTTGATAAAATTATATATGACCCCAAGGCAGGCAAGGATACATGGGAGCAGGCAGAAAGCCAACTGCAGAAGGAATCCCTTACCCTTGCTATCTCCAAGGCACAGCTTCACGCAACGGACATAGACTTTGTATTCTCAGGAGATTTGCTGAATCAGTGTATCTCCTCCAGCTACGGCCTCAGGGATTTTTCTATCCCCTATCTGGGACAGTACGGAGCTTGCTCCACTATGGCACAATCCCTTATTATGGGGGCAATCACCCTTGAGTCACAGGCGGCACGACTCTGCGCCTGTATAACCTCCTCTCACTTCTGCTCTGCAGAGCGACAGTACCGATTCCCCCTTGAATACGGCGGTCAGCGTACACCCACAGCCCAATGGACGGTTACAGGCTCAGGCTGCTGCATATTAGGAAACGAAAAAGGCACACACCCCAGAATCTGCGGTGCCACCGTTGGCAGAATATCCGATTTAGGTGTGACCGACGCCAACAATATGGGAGCGGCTATGGCACCTGCCGCCGCACAGACCATACTGGACTTTTTTGAAGATACGGGCAAAGGCGTCTCGGACTTCGACCGTATTTACACAGGGGATTTAGGCCAAGTAGGCTCAAATCTCCTCTACACTCTCACCGAAAAAGCAGGACTCAATATAAGAGAAAAGCACAGAGATTGCGGTCTTATGATATTTGACAGGAACCTGCAAGACGTTCACGCAGGCGGCTCAGGCTGTGGCTGTGCGGCAACTGTGCTTTGCTCTCACATTCTTACTCAGCTGAAAGAGAGTAAACTCAAAAATATTCTATTTATTGCCACAGGTGCTCTTATGAGCCCCACCTCCTGCCAGCAGGGAGAGAGCATTCCCTGTGTTGCACATCTTGTGCATATATCTTCGTAAACTAAATTTTCTTACAAGCCCGTAAAAAAAGCCGAACTTTGTTAATAAAAGGTATTTTCAAAGAGACTTTTATGTGGTATCATTAAGATGTATCACTATCCTTTGTGATATCAGCATATACTATCATTACCACATTATGAGGGTTTGCTATGTTCAAAAAGCTTCAGGAGCTTGACCTTAAGGTGCTTAAGGCCATCAAAAAGCTTCACAACCATACCAACAATAGAATAATGGCGGTAATTACCCATCTTGGCTCAGGCGGTACTGTCTGGTTTGCAATGTGCATTCCTCTCATTATCTCCAAGCAGCTGCGTACTGCAGGCCTCAACATTCTTCTGAGCCTGTTTATCACCTGGCTTATAGGCGAGATTACCATTAAGCGTATTGTGGGAAGAGTAAGGCCTTCAGAGGATTTACCTGAAGAGGAGCAGATTATCAGACGTCCCAAGTATTACTCCTTCCCCTCAGGTCACTCTGCATCTTCTTTCTCTGTGGTAGCAGTAACAATGCTCAGATGCCCTGTGTGGATTATAATTCCCACAGCTATCCTGGCTTCGCTCATTGCCTTCAGCCGTATGTATCTGAGAGTTCATTATATGACAGACGTCGTGGCAGGTGTTATACTTGGTCTTGGCTGCGGATTCTCCTCGGTTGCCATTTATAACGTTATCGCCGCCAATATATTCTAAATTTCACTTTCCGACTTAAAACGGTTTTTGCTTTGTGCAAAAGCCGTTTTTCTTTTTGATAGAAATAAAAATTTTCGAAATTTCTCTTTTATGCGTTGACTTTGTCAATAATACAATTTGTAAAACAAAAGCTGTCAAAATCCTAAAAAAGAATATATTTCAACACAACGAAGTTTTATTCAGAAAAGGAAATTTCACATCAATTTAGTTAAAATCTGGGTTTGGAGCCTTAGTTATTCACATTTTCCACATAGTTTTCAACATTTTTGTTGATAAATACGAATAATACAATCTGTATAGTTCCAAGAGGAAATTATTAATGTTTTTCTAAGAGAATTAAAAAACATCAGCACCTTACCAAAACATCAGAAAAACCTACCAAAACAGAAAATCTCTGTCGCCGTCTTGAATATCTCAGCCAAAACAAGCCAAAAATACTAATGCAGAATTTCCTAAATCCACCCCAAAGGAGAGATAGCGTTGATAAAAGGAGTAAACAGACAGGTTATTGAAATATCCGACCCTAACAGTATATACTACGAGCGCGCGTGGCTTGTAGTCCGTCCCGAGTACGTAAAGATTCAGCAGAACATACTGGAAAAAGAAGCAAGGAACCTTATGAAGGACATAAGCAAGCCCTCCTGTATGGGAGTCAAACGGAATTTTGGCTTCTGGGCTGTGAGGCTTGGAGCCTCCGCCATACTGGGTGCAGGAATCTCCACCCTGATTCACTGCTTTGTGCTGTGAAATATCGGTGTTATAAACGCTGTCCTGTGCATATACTGTATGGGTGAGATTATAATGGATAAAACATTTAAAAGACTTGAAGCAACAGGAGGACTTGTGGTTTTCGCCATAGCCTCCTTTTTGCATTTTCTCTATGATTTATCAGGCAGGTCTGTGCTGGGGGCTCTCTTAGGCTCAGTAAACGAAAGTGTCTGGGAGCACATGAAAATATTTTCAATTGCATATTTAGTCTGGGCGGTAGCAGAGCTTTTATGGACAAAACCCTCCTTTAAAGCCTTTGTTTGGGCAAAAGCTGTGGGAGCATACTCCCTGTGCGTGCTTATTGCAGGCTTTTTCTATCTGTACACAGGTCTTTTAGGCAGGTTGAATTTAGTCGTAGACCTTGTTCTGGGACTTGTATCAGCCTTTTTAGCCCACTTTATCTCATACAAACTAACAACCTCGGGGCACAATCACGGTCAGTTTTTCTACACAGGCATAATGCTCTTGTTCCTTATGTTTGTAATGATTCTGTGCTTCACCTATTACCCCCCTGAGGCCGACCTTTTCAAAGACCCTGTCACAGGTATGCTCGGCATCCCCTCAGAAAACCTTGATGAGGGCGCAGTGGCGCTTGATACCCTGTATATAAGCTAAGCTATAACTTACAAAAATCCCCATAAAATTTTACTAAAGGCTATTCTCAAACAAAGTCTTTTGTGTTACAATATAGTATGTATAGGTATTTCTAAAACAAACAGACAGAATGTGCGTCAATTAACCAACAAGCACACAAAAAGGAAAGATAAATATGTCAGAAAACCCAAGAGACAATTCAAAAAAAGCCTCTGCACAGCAAAGCGGAGATGTTATATTCGGCAGAAACCCTGTAAGCGAGGCTATCCGCTCAGGCAGAGCCATTGACTCTGTCCTTGTTGCCAGAGGTGCCAAAACAGGTGCTATTGTGGGAATCCTTGCAAAAGCCAAGGAGAAGAAACTGCGCATAAAAGAGGTAGATCCAAAGAAGTTGGACTATCTGTGCGGTGGTGGCACCCATCAGGGCATTGCCGCCATTGCAGCAGTCTGCGAGTATAAGGAGCTTGAGGATATCTTCGCTCTTGCACAGGAGCGTGGGGAAGACCCCTTTGTAATCATTCTTGACGAGATTGAGGACCCACACAACTTAGGCGCAATTATCCGTACTGCAGAATGTGCAGGTGCTCACGGAATTATAATTCCCAACCGCAGAAGTGCCGGTCTGAGCTTCACAGTAGGCAAGACCGCTGCAGGTGCCGTTGAGTATGTGCCTGTAGTCCGTGTGCCCAACATCCCTGCAGTTATTGATACCCTCAAGGAAAAGGGGCTGTGGATTTACGGCGCAGATATGAACGGCGAGGACTACCGCAAGTGTGATATGAAGGGTGCTGTTGCACTTGTTATCGGCAACGAGGGCAAGGGCATCGGCAGGCTTGTAAGAGAAAAGTGCGATGTAATAGTTTCTCTGCCTATGAAAGGCAAAATCAACTCCCTGAACGCGTCCGTTGCCGCAGGCATACTGATGTACAGGGTTGCAGAAGAAAGATAATATAAAGTTTTGAACACACAGAATTTGCAAGGAAGTGAAAAGCATGAGCAAAGACCCCAAGGGCACACCCACAGGTGCTTCTGATGACACCATCGACTCTATCATTGAAGAAACAAGATTTCTCTCTGAGCAGGAGAAAATGGCAAAGGAAGCGGCAAGACTCAGCGGCGGCCCTAAAATGGAAGAAATATACAGCAACACGAGCAAAGAAGTTAGGCTCACAAACCAAAGTCCTCTGGATGTAGAAACAGAGGACGACCCTGTTGAGACAGTTGAGGAAACTGCCGAAACAGAAGAGGGGGCTGAAACAACCGAGGAAAGCACACCTGAGCCTAAAGAAGCCGAGCCCGACACGGTTGTCACTCTTACACCCGAATACGACGAGGGCACTACCATCTCTGAAGAGATTATAGACGAGGTGGACGGCTTCAAGGTCCGCTCCATACACATGAAGGACGTGGACACCATTGATATAGACTTAACCGATGATGAAGCCTCCGACACTGAGCAGGACAGCGAAGGCACCCCCGAGGAAAGCAGTGATGATGCTACCGAGAAAGAAGCAGAAGACGACGGACTGAGTAACTTTGAACGTCTTTTCGGCAAACCCAAGCCTGTTGGTGCTGTGCAGACAGTAGTTTCAAGAGTACCCGTATACCAGCACGAAAGCAAGGTAGAAAAGGTACACGTCCGTGCAGGAAAGTTCTCTGCTGTTGTTGAAAACGAGTATAAAAAATACATAGCTTCTCCAAACCCTGTTATTTCCCAGAATCTTAAACCTGAAAAAGAAACAACACCGGAGGGAGAAGAGGAAAAACCCACAGCAAAGAAAATTGCTGAGGGCTTCATCGGCAGAATTGTGAGCTTCTTCTCATCCCACGAGGACGACACAACCGACGATTTCAAAGAAAAAACCATACAGATTGAGGATTTCAGGAGTCACCAGGATGCAAAATCCATTATGCACGAGGTAAACTCAAACATCCGCAAGATGTTTGTAAACAGCATCTTCACAGGTGTGCTCTTCCTCTTATCTCTGATACTCACCATCGTCACCCGTGTAATCTCCCATGTTCTTTCTCAGAACTACATCGCCTCTATTCTGCTGGCAATTTTCAGTTTACTGATGTTAGCCCTTTCTTGCTGGGTAAACCGCGTGACACTTATAAACGGTATCACCTCACTTAAAAAATTCAAGGGTAACTCCGACACCGGTGCTGCCGTTGCCGTCATTGCCGCTGTGCTTCAGGGTATTGTGGCTATCATAATCCCCACTGACTTCTTCGGCGGTGGTCAGTATTTGTATTCCTGCCTTGCAATTGCAGCATTACTGCTGAACACCTTAGGCAAGCTCTTTATGGTGCTGAGAGTCAAGGAAAACTTTAAGTTTGTATCTAACAAGACAACCTCAGCCTATGCCGCAAAGATTTACACAAACGAGGACGTTGCCCGGCAGCTTGTAAGCGGCACAACTCAGGACAAGCCCATTATCGCATATCAGCACGAAACCGATTTTATGAGCGACTTCCTGAGGCTTTCCTATTCACCCGACCCCTCTGAGGATATGGCAGGTAAGATTGCACCTGTCACCATTCTCTGCTCACTTTTTGTCGCCATTCTCTACGGCATTGTTGCCAAGGATGTATGGGGTGCATTCTCAGCCCTGGCAGTTATGGCCTGTGTATCCGCCCCTGTTTGCGACCTGCTGGCGGTTAATCTTCCCCTGAGATTGCTTTGCAAAGACACCCTTTCAAAGAACGCTATGATAAGCGGCTATCCTGCTGTGCGTCAGTTCTGCGACACAAAGGCTGTTGTATGCGAGGCACGTGACCTTTATCCTGTAGACAGTATCACCTTAAACGGTGTCAAAGCTTTTACAAATGTAAGAATCGAAGAAGGTATGCTTGCCGCCGCCGCAGTGCTGAAAGAGGCTCAGAGCCCCATGGCAAGTGTATTTGACCACGTTGCACAAAACAGCAAGGGCACACTTCCAAAAGTTGAAAGTGTTCTCTATGAGGACCACTTAGGTCTTGTGGGCTGGATAGGGGGAGAGCGAATCCTCGTAGGCAACAGAGCGCTTCTTGATAAATACGCAGTTCAGACTCCTTCCGAGGAATTTGAAGAAAAACAGAAAATCGACGGCAGACAGGTGACCTACCTTGCCCGTTCAGGAGAGCTTCTTGCAATGTTCGTCACCACCTATGCTACAACCCTGAGAATTGCTCAGCAGCTACAAAAAGCTGAGGCAAACGGCATAAGCCTGCTGGTACGCACCACAGACTGCAACGTTACAGGAGAGAAGATTGCTGATGACTTCGGCATTTTCTTCCGCTCTGTCAAGGTACTTCCCACAGGTCTTGGCAATGTATGTCAAGAGATAACCTCTGTCAAAGAGGACTCCAGCCGTGCATACCTTGCAACAAGAGGCTCCTTTATGTCCTTCCTGCGAGCTGTTTCAGGCTGTGTCAAGCTCAAGAGCAACATCTCTCTTGCAGTTGTTCTCCAGCTTATCGGCGTTGTGCTGGGTATTGCCCTTATGGCAAGCATCGCACTCTTTGCAGGTGTAGGTGCCCTTAAGAACCTTGAGGTGCTCCTCTTTGTTGTATTCTGGGCGGCCGCCGCAATTATAGTCCCTGCATTACAGAAACCGTAACACATTACATATAGTATAGGAGTTGATTATATGCTTATAGCCCCTTCACTTCTTTCCTGCGATTTCTCCAGATACGGAGAAGAAATCAGCCGTATGGACAAAGCAGGTGCAGACTTTATGCACCTTGACGTTATGGACGGACATTTTGTTCCCAATATCACCTTCGGCGCTCCTGTTATCAAGTGGGTGAGAAAGTACACAGACAAGCCCTTTGACGTGCACCTGATGATTTCCGACCCCCTTAAATACATCGACGACTTTGCCGACGCAGGTGCAGATATTATCACCTTCCACGTTGAGGCAGATTCTGACATCCAGGCAACAATAGATAAAATCAAAGGCAGAGATATAAAGGCAGGTCTTGTTATAAAGCCCAACACTCCTGCAGACGTGGTTTTCCCTTTCCTCGACCAGTTGTATATGGTCCTTGTAATGACCGTTGAGCCGGGCTTCGGCGGACAATCCTTCATGGCAGATATGCTCCCAAAGGTAGAGGCTATCCGCAAGGAAGCAGACCGCTTGGGACTTCGTGACCTCCTCATTGAGGTTGACGGTGGAATAGGCGAAGGCAATATCCGTCAGGCTTTTGAGGCAGGTGTTGACGTCTGCGTAGCAGGTACATCTGTATTCAAAGCAGAGGACGCTGCCGCCGCAATTAAAAGCATGAAGGACAAGTGTGTATGATAAACACCTAAACTCAGAAGCAGGCGGATAACCCCGCCTGTTTTTTTATATACCTCTTCCAAAACAACCCACAAACATATTGACAGCTGTCTTATCTGGTAGTACAATCAAAATAGAAACTATTAGGAGGTTTTTGAAATGAGAAATTTAAAACAAATCTTATCCGTTGTGCTGGTACTTTTACTTGCACTTTCATCTGTAGCTTTTGCAGCTTCGGCTGAGGAATTTGTACCTTCGGAAGAGCCTGTGCTTTACTTTGAGGTACCCGAAAACTGGACTAACTACTCCCGTATCTTCTGCCACGTATGGCCTTACGGCGGTGACGCCTTTGCAAACTGGCAGGCAAAAAAAGAAGCCTGCACAGAAACAGACACAGAGGGAGTTTTCTCCTACAACATTACAGAGAAGACAAATGCTGTCTTAGAGGACGGCGTTATGTACTGTGTAATCTTCTCTGCCGACACAGGCATGCAGACATACGACCTGTTTTTCAGCACGGAGTGCTTTGGTGACACCGCATACTGCGACGGCACTATGTACGAAAATCCTCAGGACAGCAACAAAACAGCTCAGGCTGCTTTCTGGAAACATCAGGACCCCCTGACCTACGGCCCCGTATTCCAGATTACTTCTATCGGTAACACAGCAGGTACAGCTCTGCCTCCCAACAGAACACCTGCTGACATTCTCAACGATTTTCTTCTCTTTAACCTTGAGAATGCACGTACATACTCAGGCAAAACCGACCAGCAGATAATCGATAGCCTTGCTCAGAAGCTGAGTCTTTCAAACGAAGAAGTTTCTGATATCATCCTTACAACAGGTGTTTATGTTGACTGGACAGCAGGCGGGGTTTCCTCTGGCGACGAAATCCCCACAACCCCTGACGAAACCCCCGATGAAAACGCTCCTCTTGAGAGCACAACAGACTTTATTCGCGGCGATGCAAATATGGACGGCGACGTAAACATCAAGGACGCAACATATATTCAGAAAACAGTTGCCGGTCTTGAAACTATGAGCCTCATTGAATGTCTTGCAGGAGACGCAGACACAATGGGCGATATAAACATCAAAGACGCAACAGCAATTCAGAAGTTCGTTGCAGGTATTGAGGTTACACCCGCCCTTAACATTCACTGCCGATTTGACCCTGACACAGGCATAATTCATATAATTGTACCTGAGGAGCCTTTAGACTGAATAAATCTACAAACTGCAAAACCGCAAGGACTTTAAAATCCTTGCGGTTTTTTCATATCTGAGCTTAGCATTTTATAACAGAAATAAAAAAAGCCGAGCCTTTGCTCGACGTCCCTTCAAACCAATATGTGGTGCCGGTGACCGGACTTGAACCGGTACGATATTGCTACCGAGGGATTTTAAGTCCCTTGTGTCTGCCATTCCACCACACCGGCAGATAGTTAAATTAAGTGGTGACCCGGACGAGAATCGAACTCGTGTTACCGCCGTGAAAGGGCGGTGTCTTAACCTCTTGACCACCGGGCCACATGGTAGCGGAAATAGGACTTG
>JAZSLX010000041.1:0-7517 GCA_045535605.1 Ruminococcus sp. | reverse complement strand
TCTTGATAAGCTGCTGGGTTATGGTGGAAGCACCAAAGGAGTCGTCGCCTCCTGCAAGGTTCAGCATAGCCTCGCCTGTACGGAGCCAGTCTACACCCTTGTGTTCATAGAAGCGCTTATCCTCAATGGCAATCTGGGCGTTGATCATAGCCTTGGGAATTTCGTTGAAGTCAACCCACACACGGTTTTCTGTGCCGTAGAGAGTTTCATACTCGTAGAATTCGCCTGTTTCCTTGTCCTCTACATATACGAAGCTTGACAGGTTCAGTGAACGGGCGTCAAGGTCGATACCCGAGGGCTGAGCTGAAAGCTCCATAAGGTAGAAGAATATGTTGAAGCAGACAATGACACCTGCTATGAAGAAAACTAAGAGAAGTGTGAGCAGGGTTTTGAGTGCTCCCGACAGTATGGCTTTTGCCGTAGGGGGGAGTCCCTTTTTGCCTGAGTCTGATTTTGCTTTGTAATTGCTTATGTCTGTTTTACGCACAAGGCATCCTCCTTTATGTTTGAGGTGGCGGACATAGTAGCACCGCATTGGTTTTAAAGTAAATCCTGTATAGATTGTTATACAATACGGGTAATTATAATCATACGATGGTTATTATACCACTATTCCCTGAAAAATTAAAGATTTTTTATTATGTAATATATATTTTCTTATAATATGTCAGTATGTAATATGAATATCCGCTCATTTTTGTGAAAAAATAACTGGGAAGGTGTGGTTATATGAATTATAAGAATATTAATTTAACAAAAGTATTTTATATTACAGGGGTAATTATTATTGCCTGTATTATTGCAACAGCTTTTATCATCCCTATGACAACTGAAACGCCTAAGCCTCAGAGCAGTACAACGGACACACAGGTACAGGGTGATAAAACCTACGTGCTGACCTGTGAGGATGACAGGATAGTTGCCTTTGTGAAGGGTGCAGACAGACCCTATATAGAGACTACAACGGCGGTGAGCTCTCTGCCATATGATGTGCAGGCAAGGCTCAGAGCAGGGATAGAGTTTGACAGCGAAGAAAAGCTCAGACAAGCTATCAACGAATACTGTAGTTGATGAATATGCGAAATTTTTGTGGTAATTTCAATTTGCTTCTGTTATTATATAGTCATAGTGAACTTTGATAGGAGTGGAGTCATGAAAATTCTTGCAGTTAATAATAAGGATGACAGGGTCAGACGCAATAGCTCCTCGGGAGGAATCTTCTATCTGCTTTTAAAGCACGTTATCGCTCAGGGCGGTGTTGTGTTTGGTGCACGGTTTGATGAAAACTCTGAGGTCTGCCACGGCTATGCACAGGATATGCAGGGTGCTGAGTCATTTATGCAGAGCAAGTATGTGCAGTCACAAATCGGCACTGCGTATAAGGACGCCAAGGCTTTTCTGGATGAGGGAAAAGAAGTGCTCTTCAGCGGTACACCCTGTCAGATTTCCGCTTTGAAAACCTATCTTCAGAAGGATTACGATAATCTGATTACTGTGGATTTTATCTGTCATGGTGTACCAAGCCGAAGGGTCTGGCGTGAATACATAGAAGAGCTTGCAAAGGGCAGAAAAATCAAAAGTATTAACTTCAGAGATAAAACTGAGGGCTGGAGAGTGTTCTCACTTAAGGTTAAGTTTGAGGACGGGGGTGTGTACAGGAAGAATCTTGATGAGGATGTTTTTGTCAAAGGCTTTTTGCAGAATCTTTATCTGAGACCCTCCTGCTATGAATGCAGACACAGAGGCTTTGACCGTCCCTCGGATGTAACCTTGGCGGATTTCTGGGGAGTGCAGAATGTTCTGCCTGAGCTTTTTGACGATAAGGGTACAAGCATACTCATTATTAGAAGTGAGAGTGTTGAGAAAATCCTTGAGGACAGTGGGGATAATCTCATTATCAGGGAGATTTCCGAGGATACTGTGAGAAAGACAAACACCGCTGTTGAGAAGTCCTGCACTGCACATCCCAAAAGGGCAGAGTTTTTCAGCACCCAGTACAAGAGTGTCACAAAGACTATACACAGGATTGTGAAAGACCCTGTGAAAATTGCAGTTAAGAAGAAACTTTATAAGCTTTTGAAGGGGTAAGATATGAAAGAGTTACCGATATTATTTGAAAATAAATCTGAATGTTCAGGTTGCAGTGCTTGCTTTAATATCTGCCCTGCAGGTGCTATATGTATGCAGGAGGATACAGAGGGCTTTGAGTACCCTGTTATTGATGAGAACAAGTGTGTCAGGTGCTACAAATGCACAGGTGTATGCGCAAAATAAAATTTTATTTATAAGCAAAGGCTTCTGTTATCAGAAGCCTTTTTTCTTTGCAAAATTTGCTTATTATATATTTTCTCCGAGTTCACATAATAATTTTGCGATGAAAATTCAGTAGTCGCAAGAATTGATTTTGAGATAAACTTTTTAGAAAAGGAGTAAGTTAAAATGTCTAAGAACAACATCGTAGTTCCTGAGGCAAAGGACGCTCTTGAGCGCTTCAAGATGGAAGCTGCTGCAGAAGTAGGCGTAAACCTCAAGCAGGGCTACAACGGTGATCTGACATCCCGTCAGGCAGGCTCTGTAGGCGGACAGATGGTCAAGAAAATGATCGAGTCCTATGAGAGAGGCTTAAAGTAAGTATTGTTCCTGAACACAGGAAAAAATAAAGCAATAAAGCTTTGATAAAAAAAGACCGTCGGTTACTCTGGAGGTAGCCGACGGTTGTGTTTTATATGTGAGTTTTGTGTATGTTTGTTTCTTTGAAAGAATAATCAGTAGCCCTTTACTGCTTCAAGGGACTCGTCGTTTTCAATCCATTCCTCAACATACAGAGCTGTGAATTTTTCCTTGGTGTTGCGGATAACAACGCGGGAGATACCTGCGTTTATTATCATACGCTTGCACATAGCACAGGCACTGGCATTCTCAACATATGCACCTGTTGTGGCGTCCTTGCCTACAAGGTAGAGGGTAGCGCCTATCATACGCTCGCGTGAAGCGTGGATGATGGCATTCTGCTCTGCGTGCACACTGCGGCACAGCTCGTATCTTTCACCGCGGGGAACATTGTTCTTTTCTCTGACACAGTGGCCAAGGTCGATGCAGTTTTTGCGACCTCTGGGAGCACCTACGTAGCCTGTGGATACAATCTGGTCATTGTTTACGATGATTGCGCCGAAATTACGTCTGAGGCAGGTGCCTCGCTCAAGGACGGTTTCTGCAATATCCAGATAGTAGTTTTCCTTATCTATACGATACATAAAAGACCTCCTCTGAAAAAATTTATCCGTATCATAATTCCACTTCTATAATGATATATTTAACTGAGGTTGTCAAGGGTATTTTTTTACTGATATGGATTTTTTATTTGCCTGTAAGCTCACAAAGACATTTTTTGCAGATATGCTTGCCCTTGTATTCTGTAAGCTCTTCGTCGCTTTCGCAGAATTCACAGTACGAGGCGTATTTGCGCATTACTATACTATCCTCCTGAGTGAAAAGCTCAAGGCATGCCCCCTTGTCAAAACCAAGGGAACGTCGAAGCCTTACGGGGATAACAATTCTTCCAAGTTCGTCCACTCTTACAAGATAACCAGCTGCTTTCATAAAGATACCACCCTTTGTTGAATTTATTTCACACATATTCTACCAATAATTACCATAATTGTCAATAGGTTACGGCATTAGTCAGGGTGGTTTTTTTATCGACAAGTTGCGACAGGAGATGACATTTATGATGAATTACATATGGGCGGGAATGATATTCATAAGCCTTCTGGCAGGAGTGCTCACAGGGAACACAAAGGCGGTTTCTGAGGCGGTGCTCACGGGGGCAACAGATGCAGTGGAGCTTCTGTTTGGAATACTGGGGATTATGTGCTTCTGGTCGGGGCTTATGGAGATTGCAAAACGGGCAAAGCTTACCGATATGCTAGCAAGGCTGTTTGCTCCGCTGCTCAGACCGCTTTTTCCCACAGTTGAGAAAAATTCTGAGGCAATGAGGTATATGAGTCTTAATATCAGTGCAAATCTTTTAGGTCTTGGCAATGCGGCAACACCCTTCGGACTTGAGGCAATGAAGGAGCTTCAAAGGCTTAACCCCATAAGGGACAGAGCATCGGATGCTCAGCTTGTGTTTGTGGTGCTCAATACCGCTTCTCTTCAGCTTTTGCCTACAACGCTGGGTGCGTACCGTGCAACCTACGGCAGTGAAAAGCCCTTTGAGATTATCCACTGTGTATGGATAACCTCTGTGATTGCCCTTGTGGTGGGAATTACTGTTGCAAAGGTTTTCTGCATAGGAGGCAAAGATAAAGAGATTCTTGGGAGGCAGTAGGCTGTGGAGATAATTGTACCCTTGGTGGCAGTTGCTTTCATAATCTTCGGACTTGTAAAAAAGGTGGGAGTGTTTGACGCCTTCCTCACAGGTGCAAAGGAGGGGCTTCACACTGCCTACATGATAGCACCTACCCTTGTGGGGCTTATCACTGCGGTGACAATGCTCAGAGCAAGCGGTGCCATAGATATGCTCACACAGTTTATTACACCCTTGGCTGAGAAGCTGGGATTTCCTGCGGAGATTGTACCTGTGGCAGTGCTCCGACCTATATCAGGGGGAGGCTCCACTGCATTGCTTGTGGGGATTTTGGAAAAATTCGGACCCGACAGCTTTGCAGGGCGGATAGTGTCTGTTATGGCAGGGTCAACGGAAACTACATTCTATGCCATAGCTGTGTACTACGGCAGTGTGGGTATAAAGAAAACACGGCACACACTCTTTGCAGGACTGTGTGCCGATTTTACAGCAGTGGTGTTTTCGGTTTTAACGGTGAGATTGTTCTTTTCCTCGTAGGTCAGGCGAACAACGGAAGGTACTCCCTCAGAGAGGGAGCCCGATTGTGTGTGAATAAATTCAGTGTTTTATCTGAGGCGGAGAACTTTATTTAAGAATGCTTTGCCGTTGAAAGGAATCAGAGGATAGAGGTAGCTTTTGCCTGATACGGTTTTGTTTGTGAGCAGGAGTACAGCGGCAAGGATAAGTCCTGCAATGAAGCCCCACAGGTTAAACAGATAGGTAAGGATAAGGAGCATTATGCGGATGAACTTGACACAGTAGCCAAGTTCATAGTTTGGCTGGGTAAAGCTTGCAAGTGTGACAAATGCCATATAGAGGATTGCATGAGTGGAAAACCAGCCCACGTCTACAGAGAATTCTGAAAGAGCTATTGCACCGATAATACCCATTGTGCCCGACAGGCTTGTTGGTGTATTAAGTGAGGCAAGCCGCAAGCCGTCAATGGCAAGCTCCAATATTATAAACTGCCAGAAAAAGGACAGGTTGAATTCCTCTGTGACAACTACAAACCTGAAGGCTTCGGGAACAATATCGGGATTTTGTTGTGCTAAAAGCCACAAAGGTGTTATGAACACAGAGCTTAGCAGTATGAGGAATCTTGCAATACGCAGGTACGAGCCTGTAAAGGGTGGGAAGTAGTAATCATCTGCTTCTTCTGTTACATCAAAGATTGATGTAGGCAGTATCAGTGCCGAGGGGGAGTTGTCCACCAGTATGATGATGTTGCCCTTTATGGCGTTTGCGGCGGCAGAGTCGGGACGCTCCGTATACTTTATCTTCGGGAAAGGATTGAACCATTTTCGCGGATAGATTGCCTCTACAAGGCTTTGCTGATTCATTGCAAGGGAGTCAACCTTGACGTTTTCTATCCTCTGCGTAATAGATTTTAAAAGCTTGTGGTCAACCTTATCTTCCATATAGCAGATTACTACATCTGCCTTTGAGGTACGGCTGACGGAAAAAGGCTTTACTGTGAAGTTTGCATCTCTGATTCTTCTTCTCATCAATGCAATATTGCTGATGATGGTTTCTACAAAGCCGTCCTTGCTTCCTCGCATAACCTTGTCCGTGTCAGGTTCGCTGGTCTGACGCTGTGGGTAGGTACGGGTATCCATCATAATAGCGCAGTCGAATCCGTCAATGAACAGGGCGCTTATACCGCTTAAGATGTTCTGGGTTATTACGTTTATGTCTTTTTCTGTGTTGACCTCAATGTAAGGCACGCAGTTTTTGGAGAAAACATCTGCACTTTCCATTACACTCTCGTCCTTGAGCCCATAGAAGAAAATCATCATCTTGCCCATAACTGTGTCTTTTACAAGTCCGTCAATGGAGTAGATTCGGGCTTCTCGGTTGCAGATTACAATGTCACGGCGGATGATATCAAAGCTTTCATCTGCACGGAGCACCTTGTCTATAGTTTCTTTGTTTTTTGTAAGTTCTTTACTGAGCATATTTTCACCCTGTGGTATTTTATCCTGATTCAGCCAGAATATGTAAGTGAATAATTAATTGCGTGTAGGGACTTGCATTGCAAGTCCGCGGTTTCCTCGTTATGGTGGGTTAAGAGGATTCGGACGACCGATGGTCGTCCCTACGCGGTAATGCAGATAAAGCGGAGGATGGATAGCTGTCCCTACGCGGTGGCAAGGCAAAATGAAACAAAATATTTAAAAATTTTTTGGAAGTTGCATAGAAATATGCAATTTTTTTGTTTTTATGGGGTGATGTCGGAGCGTTGACAGTTTAAGGAGGACTTAAGATGAAACAAAAAGGACTTACCCAGAGAGAAAAAGAGTTCTGCAGGCAGTACATCTGCTTTGGCAGTGCAAAATCGGCGGCAACAGCCGCAGGCTACAAAAAGAATCCGGAGGGCAAGGGAGAGGAGCTTCTGTGCCGTGAGGATATAATGGCGGAAATCTGCAGGCTGTGTCAGCTTAAAAAGCAGACTACTGCAGAGCTTGCACGTACAGGCTACCGTCGCCTTGCCTTTGGCAGTATTGCCGACGCTGTGTCACTGCTTTATATGGACAGCCCCTCTGCAGAACAGCTTGAAAAAATGGACCTTTTTTCTGTAGCAGAAATTAAGCGCCCCAAGGACGGGTCTATGGAAATCAAGTTTTTTGACAGGCTGAAAGCTTTGGAAAAGCTCTCTGCAGGAGGAATTGAGGAGAAAGATGTGTCTCCTGTTTACGAGGCTATCCGACAGGGTGCTCTTGCTCTTAATAACAACGAGGACAAGTCCGATGAAGCTTAAGCCTTTCTCAAAAAAACAGATGCTTGCACTTACGTGGTGGTCACAGGGGTCAAGGTATATGAATTGCAACGGAGTAATATGCGACGGAGCGGTAAGGTCGGGTAAAACATTCTGTATGGCGCTGTCATTTATCATATGGGCGTTTTACCGGTTTTCAGGTGCTTCTTTTGCCATATGCTCAAAGACAATACGTTCTGTCAGACGAAATGTGACGACCCCAATACTGCCCGTACTGAAGGAAATGGGCTTTTCAGTGAAAGAGAATATCTCGTCCAATTACCTGCAAATTGCCTTTGAGGGTAGAGAAAACAGATTCTATCTTTTCGGAGGCAAGGACGAGTCCTCTCAGTCTCTCATTCAGGGTATGACTTTGTCGGGAGTTTTGCTTGATGAGGTGGCACTGATGCCCCG
>JAZSLX010000133.1:0-2813 GCA_045535605.1 Ruminococcus sp. | reverse complement strand
AATAGCTCAGATGGACGATGAAATACGCTCTGGTAAAACAAACCCTGTTGCCAGTGGAGTAATTGCCGATTTTTTAACAGACAGCTATGTTCCTTCAACAAGGCAAATAGCAGGTTATAGTCTTAAAGACAATATTACTTCAACTGCTTTACGAAAGGCGTTAAAAGTTTATCCTCTAAAATTCTGGAGTTATAAACCTGAGCCAAGCAGTAACTACGGCTGCGAAGAAGGACAATTACTTTATGCTCCTAATTTAGATAACACAGGATACAACTTTTATCTATATGACGGTAAAAATGAAGACGGGGAGCATATTTGGAGGGATTTTTATAACAATTCCTCTTTGAGCGACGAACAAATCGCTACAGCTCTAGATGCTTATCTCAAAGAAAACCCCATCGAGGGAACAGGAGCTGACGGCAAATCAGCTTATCAAGTTGCTCTTGATAATGGCTTTGAGGGCACTGAAGAAGAGTGGTTGGATAGCCTAAAGGGCGATAAAGGTGATGTTGGTCAAAGTGGTATTGGAATTAAAGAAGT
Source organism: Ruminococcus sp. (assembly GCA_045535605.1). Taxonomy (GTDB): domain Bacteria; phylum Bacillota; class Clostridia; order Oscillospirales; family Acutalibacteraceae; genus Ruminococcoides. The sequence continues at coordinate 2,273 of JAZSLX010000133.1, read as the reverse complement.
TAAATATTTAAAACAATCTTCTAGTTCTGGTGGAGAAAATATTGTTAGAATTACATTAACTAATAACGTTTCCACTGATTTTTGTGTTTATAATGGTAGCAAAGGTGATACTGGCGAACAAGGTGAAAACGGTGCTAATGGTCAGGACGGTTACACTCCTGTAAAAGGCGTGGATTACTGGACTGATAGCGATAAAACCGAGATTGTTGAGTATGTAACAAGTGTCTTGACAACAAATTCATCACCTGCTTATACAAACAAGCTAAATGATGCAGGGTATCTATCGGACACCCGACTTAACAGTAGCGGTACAACAACCTCAGCTACAGGTATTGAAGCCACAGGTTTTATTCCGTTCAAGCGTGGAGATATTATTCGTTTAAAAAATATTAAGTTGTTACCTAACGGAGATTTGAAAACCCAGCAGTATTTTATATCTTATGATAGTAATAAAAACAAGCTTGTTTCTCATCACTCTGGCGTTTTAGCAGGAGATTACGCTCTTAATGAAGGCATAGAAGTTGATGCTGATGGCAATTTGATTTTGATAAAAACAGACGCGTTAGAATTAACACATGAATACGCTGTACCTGAAAACGCAGCTTATTTTCGTATCAGTGCAGAAGAAATCACAGACGATTCAATCATCACAGTTAACGAAGAGATTAAAGGGTCATCATCTATTGAAGTGGGTGTGACTGACTACGTTAAAGAAGAAGCCGAAACGGTGATTAACAAAGTGGTTTCAAATCTCGGCACAAATACATTTATCTTTGCTGCTATTACAGATATGCATTATGGCAACGGCGGTAATACTGATGGCATTGAACACGCTTGTCAGGCTCTTTCACATATCAGTTCACGAATTAAGTTAGATGCGTTGGCAGTGCTTGGTGACTATACAGACAGTATGGGAACTACAAACCAGACTGAAACTCTTTCTGATATTCAAACAGTTAACAGTATGCTTGCTGATGTCCCACTTGTTACTCCTATTCGTGTTATGGGTAATCACGATTTTATCGTGCAGGATTCTCCAATTGTTGCACGATATATTAACTCTTACAACGAGGGTGTGTCTTGGGGTAGCAAGTCGGGTGGTTATTTCTATCGTGACTTTGAGGACTATAAGCTCAGAATTATTGTAGTGAATACAAGCGAAACATCAGGTGATGGATTGTATTGCTCGGATGAGCAGTATAACTGGTTTACAACTGCTCTTGACTTGTCATCAAAATCAGATGCGAGCGATTGGCAGACACTTATATTGTCGCATATGCCTCTCGACTGGTTCGCTCCGAATGGCTATGTGTTCCATGAAATTCTCAAAGCATATTTGAACGGCATAAGCTACTCAAGCGGTGATGTTGCTTGTGATTTCAGTGGCAAAAACTCCGCTAAGATTATAGGAAATATTCATGGTCATATACATAATTTGCTTGTCAGAGATATTGCTGACGGTCAGCCGAATGCTACCGAAAATACAGTTGCTGTAAAGCGTATAGCAACACCCGAAGCATGTGTAGGCAGAGAAAACTCGTATAACGATAAATGGACGTATAACCCGTTTGGCGAAGCTACAAGCTATCCAAAAGCTATCAATACAGTTAATGATACATCATTTTGTATCTACTGCATTGACCTTGACACAAAAACTATACAGGCTATCTGCTATGGTGCAGGATATGACCGAACCATTGAATACTAAGGAGTGATATTATGGTTGATTATGTTTTTGAGCAAGGATGTACATATAATCCGAAATTCACAATCACTGTAGGCGATAAAGTCCCTACACCTGAAGATGTTTCTAAAATTCACTTTCTTTTCGGAAATGTTATAAAGACTTTTCCTGATAGTGAGGATGTAGACTACAAAGATGGGAAGTTTATTGTTCACCTTAGTTCAAAGGATACCTTGAACATTCCTGTTTGTTGTGAGCGTAAGATTGAGGTTTTGGTTAAATTCCCTCGTGGTGAAATAAAGCCAGTTAAGATAGAGGCAGGGACTTTTATGATGGAACCTGCACCTTTTCCGAGGGAGGTTTACCTAGATGAGTGATACTTGTAATTGCATTGATATCAAAGTCGAAGTTATGATGGACGAGCCTGAGGTTAACGGTGAAGTCGATGTTAGTGAAGTTATCCTCTGTTCCGATGGAGAAGACTACAAGCGTGGCTACGAAGAGGGTCACGCTCAAGGTTTTATCGATGGACGAGCTGAGGGTTATCAGAGCGGATATGATGAAGGTAAGACAGATGGCTATTCTGTCG
>JAZSLX010000059.1:0-7123 GCA_045535605.1 Ruminococcus sp. | reverse complement strand
AGGCCAAGCGGTCTTAGGAAGACAATTAGGGGCTACAACTCCTTGGCTCACAGAACGACATGGCTACGCTCCGACTTCATAGGTATCCTTATCGGTACACTTATTGCGGCAGTAAGGGTGTCTCCTAAGTACAAGTTTATCGTCCGTTTCTTAAACGGTATCTGCAGTGTATATGTATCCTTTTTCAGAGGTACACCAATCGTTGTACAGTTGCATCTTTTCTACTATGTGCTTTTTCCGCTCATGGGAGTGAACATTACTTCTGTCAATGTTTCTGTTCTTGTGTTCGGACTTAACAGCGGTGCCTACATATCAGAGATTATGCGTGGCGGTATCCTTTCTGTTGACAGAGGTCAGATGGAGGGTGGCCGTGCAATGGGTCTGAGCTTCGCCGCAACTATGATAAAAATTGTTATCCCTCAGGCAGTAAAAAATATTATTCCCACCATGGGTAACGAGTTTATCGCTCTTATTAAGGAAACATCCGTTGTAAGCTTTGTTGGTGCAACTGACCTTTATAAGGCATTCAATACAGCAGGTACTAACTCCTATGAGTTTATGGTGCCTTATCTGGCAATGGCAGTTATCTACATTGTAATGGTACTGCTCATCAGCCTGCTTATTAAAATTATCGAGAGGAGGCTGAGGAAAAGTGATAAGAGTTTGTAATCTCAGAAAAGTTTTCGGCGAAAACGTAGTTCTTGACGGAATTAACCTTGAAATTAAAAAAGGAGAAATCGTTGTTATTCTCGGACCCTCAGGCTCAGGCAAATCAACTCTTCTCAGATGCCTCAACTGTATGGAAGACCCTACATCAGGTAACATCTTTTTCCACGATGTGGATATTGCCGATATGAAGGTTGATATCAACGTACACCGCCAGAAAATCGGTATGGTGTTCCAGCATTTCAACCTTTTCAAAAACAAAACAGTGCTTCAGAATATGACCCTTGCACCTGTTTATGTTGCTAAGAAAAAAGCACGCAAGGCAAGAGTGAGGAAATTCTTTAAAAAGTCCTACGACCCTGCAGATATCCGTTCTCTTAAGGAAATTAATGCTACCGCAAAGGAACAGGCAATGGAGCTTCTCTCACGTGTAGGACTTCAGGATAAAGCCGATGCTTATCCTGCTACACTCTCAGGTGGACAGCAGCAGCGTGTTGCTATAGTGCGTGCTCTCTGTATGAAGCCTGATGTAATGCTCTTTGATGAGCCTACTTCAGCTCTTGACCCTGAGATGGTTGGCGAGGTACTGGATGTTATGCGTTCCCTTGCACAGGAGGGTATGACAATGGTTGTTGTTACTCACGAGATGGGCTTTGCAAAAGAAGTTGCTTCCCGTGTGCTGTTTATTGATGAGGGTGTTGTTCTTGAAGACGGCACTCCCTCTGAAATCTTCGATACACCTAAGCACCCCAGACTTCAGCAGTTTTTACAGAAAATTCTCTGATAAATCAAATATATACCTTATTGCACCGCTGATTTTCGGCGGTGCTTTTTTTGTTTCCAATCCGCACCATACAATGAACAAAAGCATAAAATACCATAAGAAAATTAGAAATGTTGTGGTGTATTTTATGAAGACAGGCTGCGGCTCTTTTGCAATAATCGGCGGTGACAAACGTCAGCTTTACTGTGCACGTTCTCTGAGTGATGACGGTTATGCAGTTATACTGGGAGGTTTTGACACAGTAGCGGAAATGAAAAATATAGAGATAACTTCACCTTTCGAAGCGGCACTTATGAGCGAGATAATAGTTCTCCCTTTGCCTTGTGCGAATGCTAAGGGACTTATTCCTGCTCCTTTTGCCAAGGAGGATATAAGTCTCAGCGGAGAGCTAATATCTGCAATGAAAGGAAAGAAGATTTTCTGCGGAATGAAAGACCGCCTTATGTCTGTCTGTCCTGAGCTTTCATTAAATTCTTATGATTATTATGAGCGTGAGGAGTTTGCTGTCTGCAATGCTGTTGCAACTGCCGAAGGAGCGCTTGAAATTGCTATGCGATCCTTTGAAGGAACAATAAACGGGGCAAAATGCCTTGTGTGCGGGTATGGCAGAATCGGTAAAGCTCTGACGAGTATTCTCAAAAGTATGGGAGCAAACCTTACCGTCAGTGCCCGAAAAACCTCTGACCTTGCATGGATAGAGCTTTCAGGGGCCAAGGCAGTGAGAACAGATGAGCTTTATAAGCAGGATGGATTTGATATCATCTTCAATACAATTCCTGCCAAAATCCTCACTTGTGTACTCCTTGCTAAGATTGCCCTGCATGCAGTTATAATCGACCTTGCCTCAGGTGACGGGGGAGTGGATAAGTACGCCGCCCAGCGTCTGGGAATAACCAATATCCACGCACTTTCACTGCCCGGTAAGGCTGCTCCCAAAACCGCCGGAGAGATAGTTAAAAAGACAATTTATCACATTCTTGAGGAGGATGACAGGTGACAGGAAAAACCGTAGGCTATGCCTTGTGCGGTTCATTCTGCACCTTTTCGAAGACAATTCCCCAGATTAAGGAGCTTATAAACTGCGGATACAAGGTTCTGCCTATAATGTCAGAAACCGCCTACAATACAGATACACGCTTCGGAAAGAAAGAGGAATTCATTTCGGAAATAGAGAGAATAACAGAGAACAAGGTTATCCACACAATATCTGAGGCTGAGCCTATAGGACCGAAGAAAATGTGCGACCTGCTGATTGTAGCCCCATGTACAGGTAACACCCTTTCAAAGCTTGCAAATGGTGTTACAGATACAGCAGTAACAATGGCGGCTAAATCCCATCTGCGTATCAAACGTCCTGTGCTTCTTTGCATAGCTACCAATGACGGGTTAGGTGCATCAGCTCAGAATATCGGCAGACTTCTTAATACAAAGAACATCTTCTTTGTTCCTTTCGGACAGGATGATCCGGAGAAAAAGCCAAATTCTTTAGTCGCAAACTTTAAGCTTATACCTGTATCAGCCCAGTTTGCACTTGAGTCCAGACAGTATCAGCCTGTTATAATTTAAATAAAGATTACTTTAAGGACGCTGACTAAAACAGCGTCCTTTCCTTGTGTTGCAAAACTTCTGTGTTTGTGGTATCATCATAAAAGAATATTAAAGAGGTGTTTGATATGAAATATTGCCCATCCTGTAAAAGAATAATCGATGCAGATACAGCAGTGTGCGACCTTTGCAGTTGTGCTGTTACAGATATAACCCCTGAAAGTATAGTTTGCGTTGCCACGCTTAAAGGTAAAACCGTGTCACTCCTTGAAAACGCCCTCAAGGATGTAGGAATTCCCTGCTCCTTTGCCAGAACAGACGGTGATATCTATAACGAGCTTAACGCAAAGGTTAATGCTGAAAGCGACTTCAATCTTCTTGTTCCCTTTGAGTATTATCAGAAGGCTTTTGATATCTGCGTAGGAATGGGCTTTGCTTCTCCTGAGGATAGGCTTATCCCCGAAGCAGAGGATGAAGAAGAAACTCCTGCAAAATCCTACGAGGAAAAGTTTGAGGAGAAAAACGGTGTCAAGCACCGCACATGGCAGATGATATGGATGTTGGTTTTCATCGTAGCCGCTTGCCTTCTTATCTGGGGTATTGATTGGATTGCTCACTATTTCAATCCATACCTGACTTAATTCACAGGTGACGTTATGAATATGAATTCTTTTGTAACAGCGGTTATAGTTGCGGCAGGTAACTCGACCCGTATGAAGGGGACAATAAGCAAACAGTTTATACCTCTGCTGTCAAAGCCTGTCATAGCTCATACCCTGAGCGCTTTTGAAAAGGCTCAGTGTATCAACGAGGTAGTGATAGTCTGCAGAGATTGCGATCGCCCTCAGATAGAAGAATTGGTTAGGACAGAAAATTGCGCCAAGGTCAAAGCTTTTGTCCTTGGTGGTGAAACCCGCTCTGACAGTGTGGCTGCAGGTATTTCTGTTGCAAGTGATGAAACAACTCACTTTGCAATCCACGACGGTGCCCGTCCTCTCATACTCCCTGAGGATATCGACAAAGTAGTTTCTGCAGGTATCGCAAGCAGTGCCGCGGCCCTTGCTGTGCCTGTTACAGATACTATAAAAGTTGTTGATGACGATGGGTTTATTATAGACACACCCTTGCGTTCAACACTCAGAGCGGCACAGACCCCACAGGTCTTTGAGAAAGAATTGTACTTAAAAGCTCTTGAAAATAATACAGGAGCAGATTTTACTGACGATTGTGCATTGGTAGAAACTGTAGGGGCTAAGGTGCAGATAGTGTTAGGTGATTATACCAATATCAAGGTAACTACCCCACAGGATGTACCTCTTGCAGAGGGAATTCTCAGAAAAAGAGCAGGGAAGGAGTAATGATATGTTCAGAATAGGTCACGGATATGACGTTCACCGACTTGTTTCAGGACGACCTCTTATTATCGGCGGTGTGACAATCCCTTACGAATTCGGTCTTGACGGACACTCTGACGCCGATGTGCTTGTCCACGCTGTTATGGACGCGCTTCTGGGTGCGGCGGCACTTGGTGATATTGGTGGACTTTTCCCTGATACCGACCCGTCATATAAAGGTGCAGACAGTATGAAGCTTTTAGAGCAGGTAATAAATGTCCTCAGAGATAAAGGCTATACTATCGGAAATATTGATGCGACTTTAATTGCTCAGAAGCCTAAAATCAAACCATATATCACAGAAATGCGTGAGAATATAGCTAGAGTTTGTGGTGTGGATATTGATGCTATCAATGTAAAAGCCACCACTGAGGAAAACCTCGGCTTTACAGGAAATCTTGAGGGTATGTCCGCCCACGCTGTCTGCGTTATCAGCAAGGCTTGATGTCTATTAATTATATATGAATACACAGAGCACTTCTTTCATATTTATTCTATGAATATGAAAGAGGTGCTTTTTATGTTTATTAAGAGAAAGTCTTTATTCCCATACTCAAGATCATTAATATCATTTTTTCTTGTATCCGCAATAATAGTTTCTTTACTTTTGTTCAATCCCATAGAAGCTTCCGCTTTATCATCAGAAGAAATTTCTGCTCCCTCAGCAATTCTCATTGAGCCTACGACTAAGAAAGTATTGTTTGAAAAGAACTCCCACGATGTCCGTGCGTGTGCCTCAATTACCAAGGTAATGACTCTCATTCTTGTGTTTGAAGCAATGGATAACGGCAAAATCTCCTACGATGATGTTGTCACTGCATCTGCTCATGCTTCCTCTATGGGTGGCTCCGATATTTGGCTTGAGGAAGGGGAGACTATGTCTGCTTATGATATGATAAAGGCAGTAGTTGTGGCCTCTGCCAATGACGCCGCAGTAGCTCTCGCAGAGCATATATGCGGCACAGAGGAAGAGTTTGTTTCGAAAATGAACGAAAAAGCAAAAGAGCTTGGTATGAATGAAACTGTATTCAAAAACTGTAACGGGCTTGACGAGGATGGCCACGTTACTTCTGCCTATGATGTAGCAATTATGTCTGCAGAGCTTATCACCCACGAGGATATTTTTGAGTTCAGCTCTATCTGGCTTGATTATCTCAGAGGTGGAGAAACTCAGATAGTAAATACCAATAAGCTTCTGAAATCCTACAAAGGTATAACAGGCCTGAAAACTGGTACCACAAGTCAGGCGGGAAGCTGTATGAGTGCTACAGCCGAGCGTGATGGTATGTCCCTTGTGGCAGTTGTCTTAGGTTGTGATACTGGCACAGCAAGATTTTCTGATAGCGCAAAGCTTCTTGATTTTGGCTTTGCAAACTATAAGACGGAAAAGCTCACAATTCCTGAAGGATGCCTGACTCCTATTAAAGTGAAAGGCGGTATGCAGTCTCAGGTAACTTTAAAATGTGAAATTTCAGATAACGTAATTCTGCCAAAAGGTAATACCGAGGCTGTTGAATCAGATTTTACTGTACCTGAGGAGCTTGAAGCTTCTGTAGAAAAGGGAAGTGTAGTAGGAAAGCTTACGTATTCCTATGCAGGAGCCACCATTGATGAGTATAATATTGTTACTGATAACGCTGTTGAGGCTATGTCTTTTAGTGCAGTTTACAGACTTTTGTGGCAAAATTTATGTTCTTTGTGAAAATTTACAAATATTTTAGTGAAAATGTAAAATCCTCCTTGCATTATGCTGTGAAATATAGTATAATACCAATAACTAAAACTCAGTGCGCGTGGTCGCACATATAATGGAGGATTACAATGCCTACTTATCTTTCTGACAAACATGTCAAAGGCTTTGTCTCTGCGGAGGAGCTTACAGCTATTGCTCCCCAGGTCAAGGCAGCACACGAGGCTCTGCACACAGGTACAGGTCTCGGCAACGATTTCATCGGTTGGCTGACTCTGCCCACAGATTATGACAAAGAAGAATTTGCACGTATCAAGGCAGCTGCAAAGCGCATTCAGAGTAATACTGATGTATTTATCGTTATCGGTATTGGCGGCTCTTATCTTGGAGCACGTGCCGCTATCGAATTCCTTACATCTCCCAACTACAACGCTCTTGCCAAGGACACACCCCAGATCTACTATGCTGGTAATTCAATCAGCTCCACTGCTCTTTCAGAGCTTATTGATCTGTGTGAGGGCAAGGACGTATCAATAAACATGATCTCAAAATCAGGTACTACTACTGAGCCTGCTATCGCTTTCAGAGTATTCCGCGAATTACTTGAGAAAAAGTACGGCAAAGAGGGTGCAAAAGAGCGTATCTACTGTACAACTGACAAGGCGAAGGGAACACTTACAATCCACGACGGCGAATATAAGCATGAGGAGCAGGTTTCACTTGTAAAGGGTGATAACAAGTTCCAGGTTGAATATAAGGTACAGGGTGCCGGTATTCATACAGTTTATGCTGAAATCGATGTTAACGACGATATTATTGAGCAAAACAATCAGTTAAGCTCATGGTATAAGGTTGACTCAATAGGTAACATTCTTGTAGTTGACGGCGACGGACAGCAAACCGTACAGCTGGGCGACGTATTAGCGGACATCGCTAACGATTATACCTATAAGGTAACTAAGCCACAGGATTTCCCACTTACAATGGTTCAGCTTCTCGATTACGACGAGGTTGTTCTTATGAACGTTGACTTCACAAAGATGC
>JAZSLX010000057.1:0-10495 GCA_045535605.1 Ruminococcus sp. | reverse complement strand
AACTGACAGAACAAAAGAAATAAGAGACCAGATTCACAGCCTTACAACCTCTGACCCTGTGGAGATACACCTGACACGCAGTCAGGGGGAAGCAGAGCACATTGCAAGAACTGTTGCACAAAGCGGTGACGAGGTGAGGGTTTATGCCTGCGGAGGTGACGGCACCGCCAACGAGGTGCTCACAGGAATTGCAGGATATAGCAACTGTGCCTTAGGCATTATCCCCATCGGCTCAGGCAACGACTTTGTACGGTGCTTTGAGCCTGTAGAGCGGGAAGATTTTCTGAATATAGAAGCAATGGTAAACGGTGAGGAAAAAGCCATTGACCTTATGGAATGTCAGGGTAAGTATTCTATGAATGTTTTCTCTGTAGGCTTTGACTGTGCTGTTGCAAAGAACGTAGACCGCTTCAAAAAGCTTCCTCACGTCAGCGGAAGCCTTGCATATAAGATGTCAATTGTCTACTGCCTTTTCTCAAAACGCAAGCACCCTGTGAAGATTTACCTTGACGGCAAGGAGTTTGAGGGTGCCGACTATAAAAACACAACACTGCTTGCAGTTGCCGCCAACGGCAAATACTACGGCGGCGGAATCAAAGCGGCGCCTGAGTCAATCCTTGACGACGGGCTTATGGACTTTGTTCACGCAAACACCCTGTCTGTGCTGAAGTTTGTTTCCATAGTAGGAAAGTACACAAAGGGCCTGCATCTTAATAATCCCAAGCTTCCCTTTATAACCTTCAAGCGTTGCAAAAAGATTAAGTTTGAGGCAGAATCCCCTATTGACGTAAACTTTGACGGAGAGATTTTTGAGATGACAAATCCCGAGATAACTCTCCTTCCCAAAGCCCTGCGTATTATCCTGCCTGCAAAATCCACAGCGAAAGCAACAGAAAAGAGCAAAGATCTTGTCACAGCATAAGCTTTCAATATTGTAAATATAAGTAAAAGCGATGAGTTTTTGTGCTCATCGCTTTTTGTGTGGTAAAATAGTTTTAAAAAATTTTTTACTAAGTGCAAAAAACAAGGGTTGCGGATTGTATTATTAGCGAAGGAGGTCAGGAAATGGAAAAACAACTTGGTACCAAGGAACAGGCGGAAATAATAATCAGAAAGCATTCGGATATGATATTCCGCATAGCATGTCAGAATACAGGAAGTATGCACGATGCAGAGGATATTCTGCAGGAGGTTGCCCTGATACTTCTTCAGAAGGACGCACCCCTTTATGACGAAAACTACATAAAGCCGTGGCTTATCAGGGTGACAATAAATAAGTGCAGAAACTTGAGCAAATCCGCGTGGAGAAGAAAAACCGTACCTCTGGAAAACTATATGCATCTTGAAAATCCCGAGGATAAAGGGATTTGGGATGATATTTTGGAGCTTCCCGTAAACTACAGAAATGTTGTATACCTGTTTTATTACGAGGGTTACAGTCTGGAGGAAATAGGGAAGATTATGCACAAAAAGCCCGCAACCATAGGCTCGTGGCTGTGTCGTGCAAGAAAGAAACTAAAAACCATTATTTCAGAAGGAGGCAGTAGCTATGAATGAAAAGAATTATAATCGGTTTATAAGCGAAATCAAGGCTCCCCATTCTGCTGTGGAAAAAGCAGTGGCGGGAATATACAACAGTGATACATCAACAGCAGTCCGAGAGCATAAGCAAAGCCACAGAGGTTATTTTGCTGTTGCCGTGGCGGCGATGCTGTGCCTTGTGATTCTTGCAGGCATTATGTGTTATCCCTTTGGTACAGGGGCGGATAATTCCTTTGTCATAAACGCAGGTGCCGCAGAGGTTAACGGCTATGAGCTTACAAGGCTGGGAGAGCTTAAATGTGAGTTCAACTCTCTGGGTGTCGGCTTTGACGAAAACAATAATGCAATCAGCTTTTCTATGTGTGAGTGGCTGGATTTCCCCATAACCTGCACAGGTGAAAATATAGAAGCAGTAACCTATAAGACACAGGGCAAAGCAGTCTTTGTTGTAAATGATGATACAAATATTTATAACAAAGAGGAAGCATTGACTGTGGCGTCACCCCATGATAAGATTCTTTTGTCAGGGGTAAAGGGCGTGCATAATTACGGAGAAAGTCTCAGCTCCTTTACAACTGATTATCTGCACCAGAATCAAGAAGTTTTGCTGTGCCTTTATGCAAGCGAGGACAACGGCGAATATTGTGAGAAGTATAATGCTTCTGCAGTTGAAACCGACGACGGCACAGCCCGAGGCAAAGACTTTGATTATCAGCAGATGTATTATGATTTGTTCTCTGCAGGTGACTATTCAATAGAAATCACAGCAAGCTTTGAGGATGGAACATCACTTACAAAGACCGTAGATTTAATTATCGAAAAGTCAGATGAGAAGATTTATTCAGAGCAGGGCACAACTCTTACAGTAAGTGCAAGGTTAGAAGAATAATTAACATATTTTTTGCAGGTAAAAAGCCCCCGATGTTCATCATCGGGGGCTTTGCGATTGCAGGACTTATTTAAGAGGGGTAGGATTATCTGTCAGGTTGAGAATGTAATCAACAGAAACGTTGTGGAATTTTGCAATTGCAATGAGGGTTTCCGTTGGGATATCCCTGAGCCCAAGCTCATAATTGCAGTATGCCTGCTGAGAGCAATTGAGTATCTGAGCCAGTTGCTTCTGGCTGAGGTCTTTGTCCTCACGCAAATCTCTTATCCGTTTGTATTTCATTCCCTCACCGCCAAACTTTCTAAACTGACATTAGTATGTCTGTTAGTATCATACCAAACAACATCTTGTGGTATTGACATCTACAACGAATTGTGGTAACTTTTATCAGAAAGGATGATGTAAATGGAGGATAAGAGAGAATACATAGTTGGCACAATAGCTATGATAATAGGACTGATTATAATCTTAATTACAAAATTATACGGGATATAGAACAAACGCCCTGATGTAAAAATCAGGGCGCGTAATTTATTGTGCGGTGGTTGTATCTGTTTGTATTGTGTGCATCCTGCCCTCGTGGTCGGTAGTGTAGTAAAAGTAAATAGGTTTTATGTTGCTTTATAGGATAAATGTAGTATAATCAAAGTAGTAAACTTTGAACTTGTGGGGGATACACTGAATATGAAAAGAATAGATAAAATAATATCTGAACATACATATTACACAAGAAAAGAAATAAAAAAACTGATTTCTCAAGGGGCAGTATATGTAAACGGAGAAGAAGTAAAAAGACCTGAATGTAAATTCGATGAAACTGATATATCCCTGATAATAAACGGAAAAGAAATAGAAATTAAAACCCATCTGTATTTACTGTTAAACAAACCCAAAGGTTATGTGTCAGCAACAGAAGATGAATCTCAAAAGACAGTATTAGACCTGATTCCCATAGAATATAAATACAGAAGTTTATTTCCTGCAGGACGACTTGATAAAGACACCACAGGGCTTATGCTGATAACTGATGACGGAGAATTTGCACACAATATATTATCTCCAAGAAAACATGTATCAAAAGAATATGAAGTAACCCTTGATATTCCTGTTACTTTGGCTATGGTAGCTCAGTTCAAAAACGGTGTGAATCTGAATGATGGAGAATGTAAGACGGCAGAGCTTAAAATAACAGGAGAGTATACAGCAAACGTAACTATTACTGAAGGAAGATATCATCAGATAAAAAGAATGTTTGGATGCTTTGGCGCTAAAGTTTTGGAACTGAACAGAATTCGTATAGGTAATTTGTATTTACCGGAAGAATTAAAACTTGGAGAAGTAAAAGAAGCAACTCAAACCGAACTGCAAAGAATACAGGAAAGAAATTGAAAAGAATAAACAAAAAAGCTATGAGAGTAAGAAAAAACTCTCATAGCTTTTTATATTTATTGTTCTGTTGTGTGCATCCTGCCCTCGTGGTCGGTGGTATAGTCACCTTCAAGGAGTATTTTAGAAATAGGCACAAACTCGTAGCCCTGTGCACGGACTGCGTCTATAATCTGAGGCAGTGCTTCGGGGGTGTTCTTGGCTCCGTTATGCATAAGTATAATACTGCCTGATGTGAGCTTGCCTGTTATCCTTTCTACCATCTGCTGTGGGGATGGATCTTTCCAGTCGAGAGAGTCAATGTCCCATTGAATACAGTACATTCCGCTGTCTTTGACGGACTTTACAACGGAGTTATCGTAGTCCCCGTAGGGCGGTCTGAACAGGGTGGGGGCTTTGCCTGTGAGCTCCTTTATCTTATCGTTGCAGTTCTTTATTTCAGCGAGCTGTTCGTCCTTTGAAAGCTTTGTCATATATGGGTGAGTGCTTGAGTGATTTTCTACATCGTGACCGGCTTTTGCAATGCTTTTTACAGAGTCGGGGTACTTCTCTACCCAGTCGCCCACAAGAAAGAATGTGGCAGTTACCTTCTTTTCTTTCAGGATTTTCAGGAGGGTTTCTGTCTGCTCATTACCCCATGCAGCGTCAAAGGAAATTGCAACCTTTTTATCATCCCTGTCTACGCAGTAGATTGGAATGTCTCTTGGTTGAGTGGCAGTTGCCATGATTTTTGCAGTAGTACGGAATGTAACCGTCAGAGCAATAACACCCAAAAGCACACAGGAGAAAATCACAAGGAGTTTATTTTTAGTCAGGGTATAAATTTTCATAATGTCACACCTCAGTAATTTATATGCTGTGACACGTAAAAAAATCACCGTAAATCTCTTGAGCATAACTGTGCAGATTATCCCTTTGCCTCCCTCATTGAGGGAGGTGGATTTCGGCAGAGCCGAAAGACGGAGGGAGTAAAAAAGCCTTTCCTGTTATGGGAAAGGCTTTTCTGTATATTTGATTTTATCAGCGGTTGAGTTTCCACTTGATGCCCTGAGGTGTGTCCTCTAATACTACTCCTCTGGCATTCAGTTCGTCACGGATTCTATCGGCTGTTGCCCAGTCCTTATTCTTTCTTGCTTCTGTACGCTGTGCAATGAGTGCCTCAATTTCTGCGGCTTCCTCGTCTGTGGCGCCTGTGTCGGGTGTAGCCTCTGCCTGTGCCTTTGCGGCATCTATAAGTCCCAGTGAGAGCACCTGCTCAAAGTCCTTGATAAGGTAGAGCTTTGTGGCATCGTTTACGGGAGCCTTCAGCACATCGTAAAGGCAGGTAAGACCTAAAGATGTGTTCAGGTCGTTGCCAACAGCCTCTTTGAATTTATCAATATACTCCTGAGCTTTCTCGGTATCTACCTCACCCTCGTCCTTAAGTGATGCAATTCGGGACACCAGCTTGTTGTATGCAACTACTGCGTTGTCAAGGCTTTCAAAGGTAAAGGTCAGGGGCTTGCGGTAGTGGCTCTGGAGACAGAACATTCTGTATACAAGGGGGTCATAGCCATTGCTCTCAAGGAGTGAAACTGTCAGGAATTCACCCTTAGATTTACTCATCTTGCCTGTAGAGTCAAGGAGGTGGAGCACGTGGAACCAGTGGGGACACCACTGATGTCCTAAGTATGCTTCACTCTGTGCGATTTCGTTGGTGTGGTGGGGGAATGCGTTGTCTACACCGCCGCAGTGCAGGTCAAGGTACTCGCCGCCGTGCTTGATGCTGATAGCAGAGCACTCAATGTGCCAGCCGGGATAGCCGTTGCCCCAAGGTGAATCCCACTTGAGCTCCTGGTCCTCAAACTTGGACTTTGTAAACCAGAGCACAAAGTCGGTTTTGTTGCGCTTGTGCTCGTCCTCTTCAACGCTGTCACGAACACCTACAGCCAAGTCCTCTTCGGTCTGATTGCCGAAAACATAGTATTTGTCGAGCTTTGATGTGTCAAAGTAAACGTTTCCGCCTGCCTCGTAAGCATAGCCCTTTTCAAGAAGTACAGACACCATCTCAATGAATTCGGGGATACACTGGGTTGCAGGCATAACAACATCGGGAGTGCGGATGTGGAGCTTTTTGCAATCCTCAAAGAAAGCCTTGGTGTAGAAGTCGGCAATCTCAAGAACTGTTTTCTTCTCACGCTTTGCACCTTTGAGCATTTTGTCCTCGCCTGTGTCGGCGTCGCTTGCAAGGTGACCAACGTCGGTAATGTTCATAACGCGGTTTACATCGTAACCTAAGTAGCGGAGGAACTTATCCAGCACGTCCTCCATAATGTAGGTGCGGAGATTACCGATATGAGCGTAGTGGTACACGGTAGGTCCGCAGGTGTACATATTAACCTTGCCTGCCTCGTGAGTTACAAATTCTTGTTTTTTCTGTCCTAAAGTGTTGTATAAAATCATTTTTTCATTTCCTCCAATTCTTTTCTGAGAACTGTAATTTCATGTTCAAGTCTGCACATATTTTGAGCAACAGGGTCTGATACGTGGATATGGTCAAGCTCCTCTACCTTCTGGCCTGCTATGCGGACAATCCTTGCAGGCACACCTACAGCGGTGGAGTCTGCAGGTACCTCTGAGAGCACAACTGCTCCTGCGGCAATACGGGCATTGTCGCCTACCTTGAAGGGACCCAGCACCTTTGCGCCTGAGCCTACAAGTACATTGTTGCCAAGGGTTGGGTGACGCTTGCCGTGGTCCTTACCTGTACCGCCAAGGGTAACGTTCTGATATATGGTACAGTTGTCGCCGATGATTGTGGTTTCACCGATTACAACACCCATGCCGTGGTCAATTACCAAGCCCTTGCCGATTTGTGCACCCGGGTGTATCTCAACACCTGTACGGCGTCTTGCGCTCTGAGAAATCCAACGGGCAAGGAACTTCATATTGTGCCTGTAAAACCAGTTTGCCTTGCGGTAAGAGCGGAGTGCCTTGAAGCCTGCATACAGAAAGTAAACCTCAAACCTGCTTCTTGCGGCAGGGTCACGCTCAAGATACGCGTCAAGGTCGTTTATAAGATTCTTAAACAATATATTCAACTCCTATGAGAGATAATAGCGGATTAATTAAGCGGAACAAAGCAAAAAATAAAAGCCGTCCCAAATCAAGGGACGACTTGTAAGCCGTGGTTCCACCCGAGTTCAGCCGAAGATGTAAGTTGAGTCTCCAGCCCTCTGTGACCTTTAACGCAGTCACGCGCGTAAAACTACTTTGTCTGCATAAACTCAGCAGATGTTCGCCTTGCGAGCTCACGGGTGCATTTCGCCGATGGTGTCTTTGGGCAGATTTCAGCATACACTGCCCTCTCTGTAAAGTCCTGTAGGTTACTTCTCCCGTTCATAGCCTGTATTAATATTAATCTGAATTGCCTCCCTTATCTTAAAGGGAGGGGGACCGCCAAGGGCGGTGGAGGGATAATCCTCTATTTATAACATTATATATACACTTTTAAAAAAATGCAACTGTTTTATTTATGGAAGTAATAAGTAAATTTTATCTTTCTTTAATGCAGTCCTTGTTGTCCTTGAGGTAGATAATGCCTGAGATAATAGCAAACACTGTGCTTATCCACAGGAGCACCTCACCTGCAATGGTAAGCCAGGGTGCAATCATATCTGTTACATTCTGTGCGATAGGCAGAATACCAACATTGCAAAGCTCAAGGAAGAACTGGAATACAAACACTGCAACGATTGCTATAATCTGGGTAACTGTCTTAACCTTGCCCCACATATTGGCGGCGATAACTTTTCCTGAGGAGGCAGCAACAAGTCGGATTGATGTAATGGCGAATTCCCTGAACAAAACAATGATAACCAGCACCGGGTCGCAGAGCTTGAGGGAAACAAAGCACACAAGGCAGGAGATAACCAGAATCTTATCTGCCAGAGGGTCTGCGAATTTGCCGAAGTCTGTAATGAGATTTCGTTCTCTTGCAATCTTGCCGTCAAAGAAGTCAGTAAGCGACGCCGCGCCGAAAAGAAGTCCCGATACAAAAAAGTGCAGGGGAAAATCAATGAGCAGTGTTACAATCATAAAGGGAACTATGGCAATTCGAAGCAATGTCAGCTTGTTTGGTAAGTTCATTAAATCAAATCCTAACTTGTGGTTTATTCTACAAGGTCGCCTATAAGGTCGCAGTCCAGTATATCTGTGATTTTGACTTTTACAAATTCACCAGGCTGTACCTTTCTGTCAGCTACAAAGAACACATTGGGGTCAACCTCGGGAGCATCTGCATAGCTTCTGCCGAAGTAGCACTCTGCATAGCGGTCAAAGCCCTCTGTGAGTACCTCGATAGTTGTGTCAAGGCGGGAGTTGTTGTACTCCTCCATAATGTACTGCTGTTGCTCCATTATGGCATTGGCGCGGAAGTTGCGTTCCTCCTCATCTACCTGAGGAAGCTCTGCCGCAGGGGTGTCCTCCTCCTGAGAGTAGGCAAAGCAACCAAGACGTTCAAAGCCAATCTCCTTTGCAAATTCTGCAACCTCGTCGAATTCTTCCTCAGTTTCGGTGGGGAAGCCTGCAATCAGGGTCGTGCGCAGTACAACGGAGGGAATTCTTTCGCGGATTTTATTGATAAGAGCAGTGAGGGATTCCCTGTCACCCTTGCGGTTCATAGTTTTAAGGACTCTGCCTGAGCAGTGCTGAAGTGGCAGGTCAATGTATTTAACAATCTTTTCTTCACTTGCTATGGTGTCAATCAGCTCGTCGGTGATTCTGTCAGGATAGCAGTAAAGAATACGAATCCAACGTAAATCCTCAATCTTGCAAAGCTCTCTGAGAAGCTTAGGGAGCATAAGTTTGCCGTAGATATCTTCGCCGTAGCGGGTGGTGTCCTGAGCAATGACGTTGAGCTCCTTTACACCGCCCTCTGCAAGATACTTAGCCTCTGCAATAATATCCTCCATTTTTCTGGAGCGGAAGCCTCCCCTTATAAGAGGAATAGCACAGTAGGTACAGCAGTTGTCACAGCCGTCTGCAACACGCAGATAAGCATAGTGCAGGGGAGTGGATTGTATACGCTTGCCGTCAAGAGGCTGAAGTGCTTTGTCGGGGAAAATCTCTGTATGAGTACCCTCAAGGACAGCTTTCACAGTTTCTGCAATGTCACCATTTGCACCGAGACCTGTAACAGCGTCAACCTCAGGAAGCTCCTTTGCAATCATTTCCTTGTATCTTTCTGCAAGGCAACCTGTTACAACAATGTGCTTTATGGTGCCTTCCTCTTTAAGCTTACCAAGCTCTATAATCTCGTCAATGCTCTCCTGCTTTGCGCTTTCAATGAAACCGCAGGTGTTGACAATTGCCACATCTGCCTTTGCAGGGTCATCGGTGAGAGTAAAACCTGCTGATTTTAATTTGTAGAGCATCATCTCGGCGTCTACGCGGTTTTTTGCACAGCCAAGAGATACAATTGCAACTTTGTAGTTTTCCATAGCAATACCTGTATATATAATTTATATGCGGATTTTAATCGTAATCATCCTGAATATATGAACTGAGTACGGATTTTATATCAGAAAATCGGTAGCCTGCCCTTTGCAGTGCGGAAACAGTGCGCCTGATACCTTTTTCGTCATGGAGGTTACGTGCGTACTTTTTCTCAATAAGCGCCGCAATCTCATGCGCAGGGTCAATCTCAAGACTTTCAACGATTTCATCTGCTGTGTCACGGTCAATGCCCTTCTCTATAAGCTTGTAGCGAATGGTGGAGGGGGATTGGTGCTTTGAGTGAAGCTCAGCGGCGTAACGTTTTGCAAAGGCTTCGTCATTTATAAGCCCTAACTCCTGCATTCTCTGCAGTGCCTTCTGAGCAGCTTCCTCGCTGTAGTCACGTCTCAGTTTATCGTAAAGCTCCTTTGAGGAGTGGTCGCGGTAGGAGATAAGCCACAATGCCTTCTCCTTGGCACGTCTAAGGTTTGAAAGCTCTACGAGCCTGTGCAAATCCTCGTCGTCAATTTCCACTCCTGCAGTTATGCGGTTTTCAAGAAGAGTCTGGGTGTCCAGCTTCATGGCGTACTCTCCGTCTATGTAAAGAGCAGAGAGGGACTTTCTTCTTGGTTCAACTGCTGTGACTGTCATCAGTCTTCAACCAGAATATCAAGCTTTGCACCTGACTTTGCAGGAGCATCTGCCTTCTTAGCAGTTGCGGCAACAGGAGTCACAGTGGGAGCAGCGGACTTGGCACCTTTGGGTGAACGTGCATTGAGCTTTTCAATATTCTCCCAGAGCTTTGCTTCAATCTCTGCTGCAAGCTCTCTGTTTGTGCGGAGAAGCTCCTTAACGTTATCTCTGCCCTGACCCAGACGCATATCGCCATAGTTAAACCATGCGCCTGACTTCTGAACCACATCAGCCTTAACTGCAAGGTCAAGAAGCTCACCCTCGCGGGAGATACCCTGACCGTACATAATATCAAACTCTGCCCCCTTGAAGGGAGGAGCAATCTTATACTTAACAACCTTTGCTCTTGTTCGGGATCCAATCATCTCGCCATTTGCCTTGAGGGTTTCAACACGGCGGATGTCAATACGAACAGAGCTGTAGAATTTAAGTGCACGGCCGCCGGGAGTTACCTCAGGGTTGCCGTAAACAACACCAACCTTCTCACGAAGCTGGTTGATGAAGATAGCA
>JAZSLX010000032.1:0-21768 GCA_045535605.1 Ruminococcus sp. | reverse complement strand
ACTGTTAATTAGGCGTTTGTGGAAACTGCTGTAATCTTGTTGGGGTTGAGCTTAACGCTGGGGCCCATTGTAGAAGTTACAGCACAGGAGCGGATGTACTGACCCTTTGCAGCAGCAGGCTTAGCCTTAACGATTGCCTCCATAAGAGTCTCCAGGTTCTCCTGAAGCTTCTCCTTACCGAAGGAAACCTTGCCGATGGGGCAGTGGATGATGTTTGTCTTGTCAAGACGGTACTCAATCTTACCAGCCTTAGCCTCCTGAATAGCCTTAGCGATATCAGTTGTAACTGTACCAGCCTTGGGGTTAGGCATAAGACCACGGGGACCGAGGATCTTACCGAGACGGCCAACCAGACCCATGCAATCGGGAGTAGTGATAAGAACATCGAAGTCCATCCAGCCCTCAGACTGAATCTTCTGTGTCATATCCTCTGCACCTACATAGTCTGCGCCAGCCTCCTGAGCAGCCTTCTCATTGTCGCCCTTACAGATAGCAAGAACACGAACGTTCTTACCAGTACCGTTGGGGAGAACGATAGCACCACGAACCTGCTGGTCAGCGTGACGTGAGTCAACGCCCAGCTTTACGTGAAGCTCTACTGTCTCGTCGAACTTAGCAGTAGAAGCCTTAACGCAAAGGTCAAGTGCCTCGTCTGTATCATATAATTTGCTTCTGTCGATGAGCTTTGCGCTATCGACATACTTCTTACCGTGTTTCATAAGAATATTTCCTCCATTGTTAGGTGGTTAAGCGGATATTTCCTCCCACCCGGATAAATTAGCAAACGAATCAGTCTTCAACTACAACGCCCATGCTACGTGCTGTACCTGCGATCATGCTCATAGCAGCCTCGATGGATGCAGCATTCAGGTCGGGCATTTTTGTCTCAGCAATCTTTCTGATCTGCTCGCTGGAAATCTTTGCAACCTTGTTCTTGTTAGGAACACCGGAAGCTGTCTCAATACCGCAAGCCTTCTTGTTAAGTACCGCTGCAGGGGGAGTCTTTGTGATAAAGGAGAAAGATCTGTCTGCATAAACGGTGATTACGACAGGGATAAGCATACCGATGTCGTTCTTTGTGCGCTCGTTAAATTCCTTTGTGAACGCAACGATGTTAACGCCGTGCTGACCGAGAGCCGGTCCTACGGGGGGAGCCGGAGTAGCCTTTCCGGCAGGAATCTGAAGCTTAATAAAGCCGATTACCTTCTGAGCCATAGCTTGTTGCACCTCCAAAATTCGTGGTTGATTGCGGAGCACCTGAAAATATTATGCTCCTCCCACAAGGGACATAGCCTTTGTCCCTCAGATAAACAGTATTTTACTGTTCATTCCGAAATTAATCTGTAAGCAGTTCAGCCTGATTAAGTTCAAGCTCAACCGGTGTCTCACGTCCGAACATAGATACCAGAACGCGGACATAGTTTTTCTCGACGTTCAGCTCGTCTACTACACCGACAAAGTCCTCCAGAGGACCGTCGATAACACGAACACTGTCGCCGACTTTGTAAGAAACCTCGACAACGCGGGTTTCTACACCCATTCTGTAAACCTCAGCCTCAGTAAGAGGAACAGGTTCAGATGAGGGACCGACAAAGCCTGTACAACCGCGGATATTGCGGACAATGTACCAAGTCTCATCGGTGTAAATCATTTTTACGAAAACATAACCGGGGAAAAGCTTACGCTCAACCTCAACAGTTTTACTTTTAGCCTGATCACCAAGCTTCTTGACCTCTGCAGCTGTAGGAGGTTTAATCTCCGTAACTGTTTCTGTGGGAACCTTTACCTCAAGAATCATATCCTGCAGGTTGCGGTTCTCAACTGTGGTCATAAGGTTGGATGCGACTTTGTTCTCGTAACCTGAATACGTGTGTACTACGTACCATCTTGCCTCGCCCGACACGGTTAACTTCACCCTTTCAGAATTCTAAAAAGTTAAGTAAGAGTCTCGGACAATCAGCTGCCGCTGACGTTCATTACAAGACCGAGCAGAGCATAAAGACCCTGATCAAGTGCGAAGATAAGAACGCCTGCAATCAGAATAACAAGGAGCACTATACCGAAGTTCTTTGTAGTCTGAGAAACTGTAGGCCAAGTGATCTTCTTGAGTTCACCAATGCACTCACGAAGATATTTGAACAGCTTCACGAAAACATTTGTCTTTTTCTTGTCAGCCATACTTTCCCTCCGTGATTACTTTGTTTCCCTGTGCAGAGTATGCTTACGGCAGAATCTGCAGTACTTGTTCATCTCAAGTCTGTCGGGATCGTTCTTCTTGTTCTTCATTGTGTTGTAGTTACGCTGTTTGCACTCTGTGCATGCTAGAACAATTTTCACTCTCATTGTAACGGCACCTCCCGTGTTTTTTCGGAATATTCCAGCCTCCCTCAAAAAAAGGGCACAAAAAAATAAACCCCTTTTCCGAGGTAGAATCATTGTATCATAAGATAATCAAGTAGTCAATAGTTTTTTGAAATTTTATCAAGCCGATAAAAACAGGGCTTTGGGGCTTCTGCCCTATGTGCAGGATTCCCAATAAATCCTCTATTTGTATATAAATTATCAGTTTCATGAAAACTTATACATTATAATAAGGCTTTTTCTGTTGCACACAAGTCCTTACTGAGCTATAATTATACCACTGAAATATAAGTATTGCAAGACAAGGAGTCCTCACAATGCTACAGATATATCCCGATTATTACAACGAATTCAGATGTATAGCGGACAAGTGCAAACATAACTGCTGTATAGGCTGGGAGATTGATATTGACGATAACACGGCTGAAATTTATAAAAACTACTCGAGTTATTTTGGAGACAGGCTGAAGGAAAACATTGATTTTTCTGAAGATATCCCCCATTTTATCCTAGCACAGGACGAACGCTGTCCTTTTCTTAACAATAAAAATCTATGCGACATCATCATTGAATCAGGTGAGCAGAGTCTTTGCACTATCTGTGCAGAGCACCCCAGATTTCACAACGAGTTACCTGACAGAATTGAATCAGGGCTGGGACTTTGCTGTGAGGAAGCCGCAAGGATAATTCTTTCAAAGAAAGATATAGTTCGTTTGGACTGTGACGGCAATGCTGAAACAGAGGATGAAATAATATTATTGCGTGACAAGGTTTTAGATATTCTTCAGGACAGAAGTCTGAGTATCGACAAACGAACAAATAGGATGCTATCAATCTGCAACACCTCTCTCCCCAGCATAAGTATGGCTCAGTGGGCAGATATACTGCTATCCCTTGAGCGACTTGATGAAAACTGGACAGATATACTGCTTCTTCTCAAGGAAAAAGGCGACAGTGCGGACACAGACAGCTTCAATATATATATGAAAGACCGACAAACAGAGTATGAACAGCTTCTGCACTACCTTATATACAGGCACTTTGCCAATGCACCTTATCTTGAGGAGGCAGGAATCAGAGCCGCCTTTGCGGTGCTGTGCTATCAGCTTATCAGAGTTATCGGTGCTACGCTTTTGGAAGAAAACAAGGAATTCACCCTTGAAAATCAGATTGAACTGTGCAGAATGTTCTCATCAGAAATTGAATACTCCGATGAAAACCTTTATATAATTTTTGAAGAATTAGCATAAAAATATTGCCACATTCATTACAATACATTATAATATAATGCAATCAACAAAATCTTTTAAGGAGATGGAAATTATGAACTGGAATGAAATCTGGACAAATCTGCTGAAGTTCGCCACCGAATTTCTCACATCATGGGGTATCAAACTCCTTATCGCCATTGTTATTCTTGTGGTAGGCATCAAGCTTGTTAAGGTATTTGTAAAATTTATCAAAACCTCCCACAAGCTCGACAAGCTGGACGACAGCCTCCGCTCTTTTCTGGGCAGTTTTAGTAGCATTATGCTTTACTTTGTGCTTATCATCACAGTTGCAATGATTCTGGGCGTACCTGCTACATCCTTCATTACAATCCTTGCTTCCTGCGGTGTGGCAATCGGTCTTGCTCTGCAGGGCTCTCTTTCAAACTTTGCAGGCGGTCTGATGATTCTGCTGTTCAAGCCCTTCAAGGTCGGCGACTTCATTGAGGCATCAGGCGAATGCGGTACAGTTGTAGAGATTTCCGTTGTATACACTGTAATCCTCACACCTGACAACAAACGTGTTACAATCCCCAACGGCTCACTGACAAACTCTGTTATTGAGAACTATTCCTCTGAGGAGCTCCGCCGTGTGGATATGACCTTCTCTACAGGCTATGAATGTGACATTGAGAAAACCAAGAAGGTTATTGCAGAGGTTATTGCTAAGCATCCTTTGACACTTAAAGACCCTGAGCCTTTCATCAGAGTATCCGAACATGCCGACAGTGCACTTACATATGTAGTGCGTGTATGGTGTAAGAGCGAAAATTACTGGGCTGTGAACTTTGATATAATCGAGGGTGTTAAGGAAGCCTTCGATAAGAACAACATCACTATCCCCTATCCCCAGATGGATGTTCACGTATCAAATGATTGATTTCAGAAAACTTAATACATACACAAAAGGCACCGCTTCATTGCGGTGTCTTTTTTTCTGACAAGCATTGATGAACACGCAAATTTTATCATTTATATAACAAATCATTACATAATAATTGACATATTTTGTATAACATGCTATCATAATTCAGTCAATTAAATGACATAAATTTATATTTAAAGGGGTAATACATTATGTCACTCAACGATACTCTCCAGAATTTAGTAAACAAAGAATATGACGAGCTCTTAGGCTTTGCAAAAATCGCAATTGGCAAAATCCTCCCTGCATGTCAGGCAGTAGATAAGGACAACAACGGTGTTTTCATGGTAACTTCTATCATTCTTTCCGCTGTTGCTGCTGACGGCAAGCTTTCCGCTATTGAAAAGCAGTTCATCCACGATCTCCTTGACCTTACTGATGAGCAGATCGACACATTCATCGGTATGTATGACAGCCGTATGGCAGGCCTTACAGATCAGTTTGCTGACGCTCTTACTGCTGACCTTAAGGCAGACGTAGTTATGCTGGTATGCTGCATTGCTGCATGTGACGAGACAATCTCCCGCGAGGAGACAGCTTTCATAGCAAAGCTTCTTGAATAATCATTAAACAATACGTATTAAAAGAAGGCTTGACCGATCTGGTCAAGCCTTCTTTTATTTTGCAAGCAGAGTATAAATCCAGTACACAAATCCGTAGATTACACTTGCCAATGTGCCGTAAGCGATGACAGGTCCTGCGATAGAGAAAATCTTTGCACCTACGCCGAGGATAAAGCCTTCGCTTCTGAACTCTATGGCAGGGGCGGCAATGGAATTTGCAAAGCCTGTTATGGGCAGTAAGGTTCCTGCACCTGCGTGCTTAGCGATTCTGTCGTATAATCCCAGCACCGTCAGCAGTACACCTAAGAACACAAGAGAAACTGAGGTCAGAGTCTTTGCGTCCGGCTCAGGTATATTCATATTTTTATACAGGGTTGTAAGTCCTTGACCCAAAAGGCAGATAAGCCCTCCTGCAAGAAAGGCTTTCATGCAATTTATCACCACAGGGCTATTGGGAGATTTCTCTTTTACCAGCTTTGAATACTCTTCTTTTTTCATCATAAATATCACCGTTTTTATATTTCCCGAAATTTCTTTGAATATGATAAAAATAACTGTTTTCTTTCTCGTTGATTTGTTGTATAATGTAGGGTGAGAAATTTCGTAGGAATGGTATTATGACAGAACACTATCTTGATAACAGCGCCACAACCTGTGTATCTGAGGCTGCTGCTCAAAAAGCTATGGAGCTTATGAGGATAAATTTTGCAAATCCCTCTTCTCTGCACTCTATGGGATTCTCCGCTTCAAAGGAGCTTGAGAGTGCCCGTGAGATTGTAGCAAAAGCTGTGGGTGCAGACAGCGCAGAGGTTTACTTTACCTCAGGAGGCACAGAGGCAAACAACCTTGCAATTATGGGTGCAGTTAAGGCACGAAAGCGTGCAGGCAATAAAATTATCACCACAGCCTTTGAGCACAGCTCTGTGCACGAAACTATGCTTGAGCTACAAAAAGACGGCTTTGAGGTTGTTTTCATAAAACCCGACAGCACAGGCTGTATAAACGCTCAGGATGTAATCGACGCTGTTGACAGCAAGACTATACTTGTTTCAATAATGTTTATCAACAACGAGACAGGTGCAATAAATCCCATCCGCGAAATTGCCGCCTGTGCAAAACGCAAGAACCCCAATGTGATTGTTCACACTGACGCGGTGCAGGCTTTTGGCAAGACAGAGGTTAAGGTATCAAAGCTCTTTGTTGATTTGCTGACACTTTCCGGTCACAAAATCCATGCACCCAAGGGTGTTGGTGCTCTGTATGTTAAAAAGGGTGTGAGGATTCTGCCCAAGACCTTTGGCGGAAAGCAGGAGAAAAAACTCCGTCCCGGTACTGAGGCGCTTCCCCTTATCGGTGCTTTAGGAGTTGCGGTACAGGAGCTTGATATTGTTAAGAGCACTGAAACTGTAAAAGCACTTAAAACATATCTTACTGAAAAACTATCCTCTCTTGAGGACATAACCATAAATTCACCTGAAAACTCAACTCCCTATATACTCAACTTCTCAGTAAAGGGTATCAGAAGTGAAACTATGCTTCACCATCTTGCAGCTCAGGGTGTGTATGTATCAAGCGGAAGTGCCTGCTCAAAGGGCGGTAAAAGCCACGTGCTCTCTGCTTTAGGACTTGAGGACAACACTGCCGACAGTGCAATCCGTGTAAGCTTCTGCAAACACAACACAATCCATGATTGCGACGCACTGATTACAGAAATTAAAGACGGAATAGAAAATTTAGCCAGAAGGTAAGGATATATTATGAAAGAAATCGTACTTATAAAGCTGGGCGAAATTGCCCTGAAGGGACTCAACAGATTTTCCTTTGAGGATGCCCTGAAAAAGAATATCAAAAGCGCACTCTACGGACTTGGCTACTTCAAGGTATCCATTGCTCAATCCACAATCTATGTAACACCTAAGTCAGATGTTGATATGGACGAGGTTTGTGACCGCATCTCCAGAGTTTTCGGTATTGTAAGCTTCTGCCGTGCCTGTGTGTGCGAAAAGACTATGGAGTCTATTTTTGAGCAGGCACCTGATTATCTTGAGGACGCACTGATGTTTGCAAAGACTTTCAAGGTTGAGGCAAAACGTTCAGATAAGAAGTTTCCCCTTAAATCCCCTGAGATATGCCGTGAGGTGGGCGGTCTCCTTCTTGAAAAATTCCCTCATCTGACAGTTGATGTTCACAATCCTGATGTAAAAGTTATTGTTGAGGTCCGCGACTTCGGTGCATATATCCACGCAGGCTCACTGAAGGGTGCAGGCGGTATTCCCGTTGGTACAGGCGGCAAGGCCGCCATCCTTATAAGCGGTGGTATCGACTCCCCTGTTGCCGCATATATGCTGGCAAAAAGAGGTGTGAGCCTCACGGCAATTCACTTTGCAAGCCCGCCATACACCTCAGAGCGTGCAGAGGACAAGGTACAGAGACTTCTGAGAAAGGTCTGCAGATATGCAGGACCTATCACAATGATTACCGTTCCTTTCACCAAAATTCAGGAACGCATAAAAGATGAATGTGACGAGGAGCTTTTCACCATCATCATGCGACGTATGATGATGAAGATATCCTCAATAATTGCAGAAAAATATGAGTGCTCTGCACTAATTACAGGAGAGAGTCTGGGTCAGGTTGCAAGCCAGACAATCTCTGCCATTGCCTGCACAGACGACGCAGCAGATATGCCTGTGTTCAGACCCCTTATCGGTATGGACAAGGAGGAAATTGTACAGATTTCCAGAAAGATTGACACCTTTGATATTTCTATTGAGCCCTTTGAGGATTGCTGTACTGTGTTTACTCCCAAACACCCAAGAACCAGACCTGTGCTCAGGTTTGTCCGCTATGCCGAAGAGGACGCACATCTGTATGACCTTATTGATGAGGCAGTAGAAAACGTTAAAATCACTGAACTGAGACAGTCAGACTAAACTGACCTTTAATATATTTTGGAGGAATGTATATGAGAACAGAACTTTATTCTGTGCGCTCAAGTGCCGAAGAGATTTCCTTTCTCAACAATAATCTTCGTAAGATTGTAAAAGCACTGAACGAGAAAACTTCTATCCGTGTGCTTTACAAAACCGAAATTGACTATAACCCTAAAAAAATCAGAACAGACCTTACAGAGAGCTTATCTGCAGATAATCCTCCTGAGTTCTACATTTATGTAAACGCTCTGGAGTCAGAGGACAGTTCATCCTTCCGCTACCTTTTCTCTCCGCTTATTGAGAGACTCGAAAAAGAGCTTCCTCAGGATAAGGTGGCACAAGACGGCAAAACACCTCTATATCCCCATATCAAGGTTTATCCTCTGGAGAATCTGCCCGGTAAATACCCTGCTTACTGCTTCGTCTTCAAGAACAAAAAGGTTCTGGCACTGCCCCGCATAAGTCTTGTTGGCGGTGACATGATAAATTATCTTTGCGATGCTGTAAACTGTGCAAAGGAAATTTTTGACAGAGTCTTCACCCAGTGTCCTGACGGCTTTGTATTTTCAACACAGAAGCCTGCAAAGAGAAGCTTCCTTGCAATGCTTTTTACAAAGAAACAGAAGCCTGCAACACCTATTGAAGAACCCACCTCTCCTCCTACTATGCAGGAGCTTGACGAAAACGAACTTGACAGTATGACAATCCCTCCTGCACAAAGTGATGAAATGATTGAGACAACACCACACACTCCGCAGGATGACAAAGAAACTGAAGAGGGCAACTCTCAGAACGACAAAGAAAAAGCAGGTAAATTAAAGGCCTTTATCAAGAGTGTCATTCCTATGAAGGGTGACAGCGCAAAAACACTTATCTCTAAAACAGCTGTGCTTGTGGCTGCTGTAGTTTTCCTTGTGGGTGCATATCTGCTCCTTAACTTCTACGTAATTGATCCCTGGATAAATCGGTCTGATATGACAGAAATCCAGAACATCTTCTACGAAACACAACAGCCCGAGGCTACCACCGACGAACTGGGCAACACAATTGTTGTTACTCCTGATGAAAAGCCGGTGAAAAACTGGAAAGGTCTTAATAAAATAAATAAAGAAATTGTGGGCTGGGTAAAGCTTGATAAAACCAAAATTGACTATCCTGTACTCTTCCACAAGGGTGACAGTGCCGAGTCCCAGTTCTACCTTTACAAAAACTACAAGAAAGAATACTCCGACTTCGGCAGTATCTTCCTTGATTACAGATGTGCTGAGGGTGTAGACAGCAAGCATGTTATTCTTCACGGCCATAATATGGGCAGTGACGACTCAATGTTCGGCTCACTGATTCAGTATGCACGGTATAAGGGTTGGGTACAGGGCAATACAAAGTTCTACAAATCAGCACCTGTTGTAAAATTTGACACACCAGAGCTTGATGCCGAGTGGGTTATATTCGCCGTTATGAAGATTGATGTTTCCAACGAAAACAAGGCTATCTTCAATTATCTTTTAGGCGATTTCTCCTCCGATGCTCAGTTTATGAACTTCATATACAATATCAAAGAGCGTTCATACCTTAACGTACCTGTCCCCATTAACGAAAACGACAGAATCCTTACTCTTTCCACATGTTCATACGAAACAGACAACATGCGCACAGTTGTTGTTGCACGTATGGTACGTGATGGCGAGGACGTAAGCAAATACGTCAGCAAAGCAAAACAGAACTCTCCCTTAAAAACCGTGACCTCTACCTTCTCTGCTGAGTACAAAGAAGGCAACGCCAAGTGGTATGATGGTAAGGGCAAGCTCAAGGGTGATGAAAGCCTTGAGTATATGGAACAGGCTGATATGTATACAGTTAAGTTTGTTGATGCTAAGGGTAAAACCATAGCATCTCAGCAGGTACTCAAGGGCGACGACGCAACAGCCCCCACAGGCGAAGCCCCCAGAAAAGCCGCTGATAAAAACTACTACTACACCTTCAAGGGTTGGTCTCCCAGCTTTAAGAACGTCACAAAAGACCTGACAATAAAGCCTGTTTTTAACAAACACAACAAACCCGTAGTAGAAACCACAGCCCGTAAGACAGACCCGCCCGAGCAAAGACCTCAGCAGACACCTGTGGTAACACAGGCACCCACAAAACCGCCTGCACAGCCACAGACTCAAGCGCCTACCAAGGCACCTACCCAGGCTCCCACAACAGCCATACCTCCTGTTCCTGTGACAACACTATCCCCTGACCCTGTTGAAGTCAACACCACACCCTAAAGTATACAAAAAAGAAGTGATAAAAGTGAAATGTGACCTTATATTTTACCTTGCCCGCAGAACAAGCTACTGTGAAAAAGCACTAAAAAAACAGCTTGAGGAGCTATCCTTGGGACTCAATCAGGTAACTGCCTCCACAACTCCCGTAATGCTTGGTGAAAAGCTCATAGAATCCCTGAGCAGATGTAATCTGGTATTCATTATAGGAGGCTTGGGCTTTACAGGTAAAAACGGACTTTCGGATGTTCTGTCAAAGGCACTTTCCGCCACCCGTGTAACAAGCTCTGACATACGCAAGCTCAGAAATGACCTCGGCAAGCAATACGGCTATCTTATCCGTTGCGGTAAGCAGATGATAGTGGCCCTTCCTGACAAACCCGAGGAGCTTTCAGAGATGTTCTCCCCTGCCCTTGTAAAATGTATCAGGGAGACTTACGGACTTTAAACTTACAAAAGCAAAAGCGGAGGCTTACTTATGATTTACTTTGTCGAAGACGATGATAATATCAGAGAGCTTGTGGTATACACCTTGAATTCCACAGGACTGAAAGCTACAGGCTTCAGCACACCGGATAAGTTCTGGAGTGCTATGGCAGAGACCCTGCCCTCTATGATACTTCTGGATATTATGCTTCCTCAGGAGGACGGACTCTCTATCCTTCAGAAAATAAGAGCTGACAAAAGCACAAAGAAATTACCTGTAATCATACTCACTGCAAAGGCTGACGAGTATGACAAGGTAAAGGGCTTTGACCTTGGAGCTGATGACTACGTACCCAAGCCCTTCGGTATGATGGAGCTGGTGGCACGTATCAAGGCAGTGCTCAGACGCACAGACTCAGATAAGGAAACTGCGTCTGAATACACTGTGGGTTGTCTTACTGTATCTCCTGAAAAGCACAAGGTAAAGGTAAACGGAGAAAAGGTTACACTTACACTCAAGGAATTTGAGATGCTTTGCCTCCTCCTTGAAAACCGCGGTATTGTCCTTTCCCGTGACCAGATTCTCAACCGTGTGTGGGGTTACTCCTTTGACGGCGAAAGCCGCACAGTTGATGTACATATCCGCACGCTCAGACAGAAGCTGGGAGATGCAGGAGAGCTTATCACCACAATCCGCGGCATCGGCTACACAATAGGAGAATAAGCCTATGAAAAAGCGAATTTTCACAGGTACCTTCTTCACCTGTATTGCTGTAATC
This sequence comes from Ruminococcus sp., assembly GCA_045535605.1. GTDB lineage: Bacteria > Bacillota > Clostridia > Oscillospirales > Acutalibacteraceae > Ruminococcoides. The sequence continues at coordinate 10,246 of JAZSLX010000032.1, read as the reverse complement.
CTTGTATGTATAATTCTTATTTCAGGCTTTCTTTACAGATACTACTCTCAGGAATATACCGAGTCCCTGAGGACAAACCTCGGTTATCTGCAACACATGATAGAGGACCACGGCACAGACCACCTATCATCCCTTGGTACACCTCAGAAAATCTACATTGAGGATGCTCAGGGTAACACTGTGCTCTCCACCGACGGAGCAAAAGCAAACCCTGAGTTAATCTCAGAAGCAAGAAATCAGGGCGAAAGCCACTCATCTGAACATCTGAGTATTACTAAAAAGCAAATCGGAGTTGCAACGCTTCTCTCTAACGGCTCTGTGCTTTGTACCTTCGGCACTCAGCACACCTTTGTATCTCTGCTTGCAAATATGTACGGATATATTATTGTTATTCTCGGTGTTGCAGTAATCTTGTCTTTGTTGATAGCAAGAAAGCTCTCACAGAAAATTCTTGAGCCTGTATACAACCTTGATTTAAACGCTCCGGATAAAGCAAAGGTATACCCTGAGCTTTCACCCTTTGTAGATAAAATTAACGAGCAAAATCAGGAAATCAAGCAAAAAATCACAGAAAACGAAGCCAGACACGAGGAACAGAACAGATTGAGACGGGAGTTCACTGCTAACGTTTCTCATGAGCTTAAAACTCCCCTCACATCAATCTCAGGCTATGCTGAGATTATCCGCGACGGTCTGGTACAGCCTCAGGATGTGCCCCGCTTTGCAGGCAGGATTTACGACGAAACCAAACGTATGATAAATCTTGTTGGCGATATCATAAAGCTCTCTCAGCTTGACGAAAATGAAATCAATGTCAAAATGGAGAGAATTAACCTCTACGCCTGCTGTGAGGCTGTAATAAATAGTCTGCAGAGTCAGGCAGATAAAAAGAACGTCACCTTCTCCCTTGTTGGCGACCAGGCAGAAATCACAGGCGCTGAGATTATCATTGACGAGATTGTACACAACATCTTAGACAATGCAGTTAAATACAACAAAGAGGGCGGACAGGTGTTCGTTACCGTCAGACAGTGTATCGACGGAGTAGAGCTTACTGTTACCGACACAGGTATTGGCATTGCAAAGGATGACCTTGACCATATATTTGACCGATTCTATCGGGCTGACAAGAGTCACTCAAAGGAAATCGGCGGAACAGGCCTTGGACTTTCCATTGTTAAACACGGTGCAATGTTCCACAATGCTTATATAACAGTTGAAAGCGAGCTCGATAAAGGCACTACTATCCGCATACTGTTCTGATTTTACAAAAGGATAAAACATAGAAACGGCAGTTGAACACTGCCGTTTTTTGTTGCAAGAATTTTACAATTTTACATAGATTTAACATAGATTTTACATTTTTATATTTCAGATTTTACACAGATTTGATATTCTATATTATGTAAGTTTACAAACAAATACAACATAATACAAAACTTGCGAAAGGTCGTGACTTTTCTATGGAACTAAAGGACATATTCTCCCTTATTACGGGACTTGCTATGTTCCTGTTCGGTATGAACGCCATGGGCGACGGACTGAAGCGTGTAGCAGGAAGTAAACTGGAGACTATCCTCTGGAAGCTCTCCTCCACTCCCCTCAAGGGTGTGCTCCTCGGTACAGGTGTTACTGCTGTTATCCAGTCCTCCTCTGCTACCTCCTGTATGGTAGTCGGTTTTGTAAACTCAGGTATGATGACCATTGCTCAGGCTATTGGTATCATCATGGGTGCAAACATCGGTACTACAGCTACAGGCTGGATTCTCTCTCTTTCTGCTGTTGACGGCGGCTCAAGCGGTGCAATCTGGACACAGTTTTTGTCCACTACCTTTATCAGCGCTGTGTTTGCACTTATCGGAGTGCTCTTTATGATGCTTGCCAAAAAGAGCGCATACAAGAACACAGGCGACATTATGCTGGGCTTCGCTGTTCTTATGAGCGGTATGAAGATGATGAGTGGTGCTATGGACGGTCTTGAGGACAGCGTAGTTTTTCAGGATATGATGACATCCTTCTCAAATCCCTTCCTCGGAATCTTAGCCGGTACTGTAATCACAGCAATTCTGCAAAGTGCTTCCGCTTCTATCGGTATTCTTCAGGCACTTTCCATTTCCGGCGCAGTAACTAACACAACCGCTCTTTACCTTGTAATCGGTATGTGTATCGGTGCTTCCATGCCTGTACTTCTTTCTGCTATCGGTGCTACAACCAACGGCAAGCGTGCATCTATTATCTACCTTATCTTCAACACAGTAGGTGCTATAATCCTGACTCCTGTCTACTATGTACTGGACTACTTCTTCCAGTTCGGATTTATGGATTTACCTGCTGATGCATTCTCAATTGCAACAGTCAACTCCGTGTTCAACATTGCTGCAACTCTGTTACTTCTTCCCTTTGTAAGTATCTTTGACAAGCTTGTGTGTGCACTTATTAAAGATAAAAAGAGCGACAAGGAAGCAGACCTGCTGGACCGTCTGGAAGAGAGATTCCTGGAGCATCCTGCTCTTGCTATTGAGCAGAGCCGTACAGTTTTGATGTCTATGGCTGAGAAGTCTCAGCGCAACCTGCTCCGTGCAATTGCTCTGCTTAATAACTTCAACGAAAAAGAGTATGACTTTGTTCAGGAAAAAGAAGAAATCATTGATAACTATGAGGACAAGCTGGGCACATACCTTGTAAAGATTACAGGTCTTGAGCTCAATGAGAATCAGAGCCACGAGGTTTCACGTTTCCTGCATACAATCGGTGACTTTGAGCGTATTGCTGACCACGCAGTCAACATCTCTCATGTTGCTAAGGAAATCCATGAGAAACAGCTCACCTTCTCTCATGAAGCAAACCGCGAGCTTGAGATTCTTGCCTCCGCTATTGAGGAAATCGTTACTCTCTCTGTAAGCTGCTTTATAGGCAACAAGGATGTTGATGTATACCGCGTAGAGCCTCTTGAGGAAATGATTGACCTGCTGTGTGACGAGCTCAAACTCAGACATATCAACCGTGTACAGAACGGTAACTGTACTCTTAATCAGGGCTTCGTATTCTCTGACCTTATTACAAACTACGAGCGTATTGCTGACCACTGCTCTAACATTGCAGTTGCTCTCATTGAGGTTGATCTGGATGCTATGGATATCCACGCATATCTCAACGGTCTTAAGGAGCACAAGAGTAATGAGTTCATCAAATACTACGATGAATACAAGGTTAAGTATGCTCTGTAAAATTTAAAATTACAACAATAAACCGACAGTTCATAACGAGCTGTCGGTTTTCTTTTGGCTTTATTTGATTTTAAAAAATCAGGCACCTAACTGTGCTACAATCTTTTCTACAGTTTCTTCCAGCATAGAATCGGATATACACACAGTTATGTCTGCATATTTTTTATAGAACTCACGGCGGTAGGCATACACATCACTGAGGGTCTCTCCATCTTTGAAGGTTATACCTCTTGTTGTGATGTTTGTGATTCTCCTTGTAAGCTCAGGAAGCTCTACATCTATGAATACAACCTTGCCTGTTTCTTTCAGGTGTTTCATAGCTTTTTCATACAGCACCATAGATCCCCCTGTTGCTACAACTGTGTCTGTACATTCAAGCTCACAGCCTACTGTGTTCTCTGTTTCCTCAAAATACTCAAGTCCTGATTCTTCAATTATTCTCTGGAGTGTTCTTCCCTCTTTTTTGCAGATAATCAAATCTGTATCAACAAAATCAAATCCCAGAGTTTTTGCAAGTATAACGCCCACTGTGCTTTTACCGCAACCGGGCATTCCCACTAATATAATATTGTTCATTTATTGCCCCTTGAGTACAGGTTCAAAGGAAGGTGCAATTGTCATATTGCGGTTAACGTTGGTATAATCCAACTGCCATTCCTTAAACACATAGGTATAGTATTCGTCATCAGGTCTTACCGGGTCCTCAGGAGGTGTTGCAGAGTTGCCCTGAGTTACATTCTGAGTGCTGAGAATTGAGCCGTCATAATCAAGGAATATAACTGTATAGGACTTATTACCCTTGGCGCTTATGAGCCACTCACTGCCCGCAAGCTTACCATCTCCGTCATACCAATCTATGGTACCCTTTGAAAGCTCTGTTTTAAAGGTAGTAATCTCAGGTCGGGGGGTGCTGTGGTCTGTGTAATAAACGTCAGGCCACCATGCCTCTTCGTTGACAGTTGCCTTGTCGATGTACTGTTTGACACTCTCACCTGCGCGGATTTTCCTTGCTACCACTACAGTACGGAAATCGGTATATTCGTGTGAACAGGTTGAAAGTGTAATAAGCTGGTCGTCCTCGTTGATAGGCACAGGCACATTGAACAGAGAACGCATCTTTATGTTATACACATAGTTCATAAACTGTGCTTCAGAACCGAATTCGCCGTGGAAATAGTTGAAGAAATCTCCGTGACGATCCAGAGTATTGGTCTTGTAAACAGAGAAGATAATCCACTGCTCAACCCCATCGGGAGTATTGAAGAACAGTGTGGGAGCCTGCTTGTAATACTCAAGGTCCCCTGAATACGCACCGTAGTTGATAAGGTCGTGGTACATGGTGCCGTTGTTCATCTTGTGGCCGTGAGTGATTATATTCTTGCTGTCAACACCCTGTGGACTTCGGTAATCAATAAAGATACTGCCCGCGTACAGGTATGAGCCGTCGTAATTTCTGTGCAGGTAATACTGATATCCGTAGCCGTCCTCTTCGCTCTTTAGTACAGGGTAGTTTATGGCAGTATTGGGAACATGTATCCAACCCTTGATATCAGTGTTGATTTTTGCAAGCTCTTCCCAATCCTGTGTGTCGGTGTATGGAGTACCATCGGGAAGAGTGGGAATCGGGTCCTCCTCAGGCACTGTTGTGTCGGCTACTGTTGTATCTGGTACAGTTACCTCGTCAGGAGTAGCATAGGATGTATCAATACCAAGATAATCAATAAGAAACAACGCACCTGCAACAGAGCCTGCAAGTATCATCGCAGACAAAATACAGATGAGAACAATACTGAGAATTTTCTTTTTTGTTTGTACACTGCTGTCAGTGATATTCTCGTTTACATTGGGATTATTATTTTCCATATAAGTCCCTCCTGAAGTTTCATATACACTTTTATTTTATCATATAAACTTTTTCTTGTAAACTACTGAAATAATAGCAGAAACAAAAAACAGAGCATCATATTCCAGATGCTCTGTTTGTAATTATTAGAATTATCAGCAAATGATGGACTTACCTGTCATTTCCTCAGGCTGGGGAAGTCCCAGAATCTGAAGCATTGTAGGTGCAATGTCAGCAAGCACACCGCCCTCACGGAGCTGGCAATCATAGCCTGCAACACAGAACTTAACAGGGTTAGTTGTGTGAGCTGTGAAAGGTGTGCCGTCTGTGTCAACCATTCTGTCAGCGTTGCCGTGGTCAGCAGTGATAAGAGTTACACCGCCCATTTTCTCAATAGACGCGGCAACCTTGCCAACGCAAGTATCAACTGCCTCAACAGCACTTACTGCTGCTTCAAACACACCTGTGTGGCCTACCATATCGCAGTTAGCAAAGTTAAGGATGATAACATCATACTTACCGCTCTCGATAGCCTCACAGCACTTGTCGCAAACCTCGTAAGCGCTCATCTCAGGCTGCATATCGTAGGTTGCAACCTTGGGAGAAGCAACAAGGATTCTGTCTTCGTTCTCGTAAGTCTTCTCAACACCGCCATTGAAGAAGAAGGTTACGTGAGCATACTTCTCTGTCTCTGCAATTCTCAGCTGTGTGAGGCCCTTGCTTGCCAGATACTCACCCAAAGTATTCTTGAGGCTCTGGGGCTTGAATGCAACCTGTACGTTAGGCATTGTTGCATCGTACTGAGTCATACATACGTAGTACAGGGGGAAGAAGCCGTTCTTTCTCTCGAAGCCCTCAAACGCCTCGTCAACGAAAGTACGTGTAATTTCTCTGGCTCTGTCAGGACGGAAGTTAAAGAAGATGATGCTGTCGTTTGCGGAAATTGCTTCACCGCCGTCAATTACAGCAGGAACAACGAATTCGTCAGTTACGCCCTCGGCATAAGAGTTAGCAACTGCCTCAACAGCATCAGCACACTTAACACCCTCACGGAGCACCATTGCGTCGTAAGCCTTAACAACTCTCTCCCAACGGTTGTCTCTGTCCATTGCGTAGTATCTGCCCATAACTGTAGCAATAGCACCTACGCCGATTTCCTTACATTTGTCAGCACAATCCTGCACAAAGTCCTTACCACTTGAGGGAGGAACGTCTCTGCCGTCAAGGAATGCGTGAATGTAAACCTTCTCAAGTCCCTTGCGCTTTGCAAGCTCAAGAATACCGTAAAGATGTGTGTTATGGCTGTGAACACCGCCGTCAGAGAGAAGTCCCATCAGGTGAAGTGCAGAGTTGTTCTTCACAGCATTGTCGATAGCGCCGCACAGAGCTTCATTCTCAAAGAAATCACCGTCTGCAATGGACTTTGTGATTCTGGTAAGCTCCTGATATACAATACGGCCTGCACCGATGTTGGTGTGACCTACCTCGCTGTTACCCATCTGTCCGTCAGGCAGACCAACGTCCATACCTGATGCACCGATAGCGGTTGTGGGGTTCTCAGCAAAAATTCTGTCAAGGTTAGGAGTCTTGGCGGCAAAGATTGCGTTGCCCTCTTCAGGTGCAATACCGAAGCCGTCAAGAATACATAAAATCAGAGGTTTTTTCATTCTTTCCATCTCCAATTAAATTAGAATTAAATCTTTCCTCGGGAGGAACTATTCTTCCGAGTTTTAACAAAACTCACCTCCCCAAAACTTAGGGGAGGCAAGGATTAAATATTAAAATATATTACTTGGAAGCGAACTCGATAATCTTAGCAAACTTATCAGCAATAAGGGAAGCGCCGCCGATGAGACCGCCGTCAACGTTTACCTTGGAGAGAAGCTCCTCAGCGTTTGCGTCGTTCATGGAACCGCCGTACTGAATTGTTGTAGCCTCTGCTACCTCTGCAGTGTAAAGCTCTGCGATAACATCTCTGATAAGACCGCAAACCTCGTCAGCCTGATCTGCTGTAGCTGTGAGACCTGTGCCGATAGCCCAAACAGGCTCGTATGCGATAACGATACGGCTCATCTCCTCAGCAGTTACGCCCTGAAGTGCAACCTTAGTCTGCATTGCGCACAGCTCTGCTGTGATGCCCTGCTCACGCTCTTCCTTAAGCTCACCAACACAGAGGATTACTGTAAGACCTGCGTCAAGTGCTGCGCGAACTCTCTGATTAACTGTAACGTCTGTCTCGCCGAAGTACTGTCTTCTCTCGGAGTGACCGATGATTACATACTCAATGCCCATAGCTGCGAGCATATCAGCAGAAATCTCGCCTGTGAAAGCACCACTCTTTGCCCAGTGGCAGTTCTCTGCACCAATCTTGATGTTTGTGCCCTTTGCTGCCTCCTGTGCAACAGCAAGGTCAACGAAGGGAACGCAGGCGATAACATCGCAATCTGCATCCTTTACAAGGGGAATCATCTCAGCGATGAGAGCCTTTGCCTCATCGGGAGTTTTATTCATTTTCCAGTTACCTGCGATAATAGTCTTTCTTGTAGCCTTGTTCATAATTAATCGTCCTTTCAGAATTTTTTCGTAAGTATATCCCCCTGTCTTTGCTACGCAAAGACATCCCCCTTTATACAAGGGGGACTTTGTGTGTATGAGGATTTATAGTGTTAAGGGCGGAGTATATCCGCCCTCGTTTTATTATGTGTAATTATTTGTCAGCAATAACTGCAACACCGGGGAGAACCTTACCCTCAAGATACTCAAGGGAAGCGCCGCCGCCTGTGGAAATGTGGCTCATTGCATCTGCAAAGCCAAGGTTGATAACTGCTGCTGCAGAGTCACCGCCACCGATGATTGTTGTAGCGTCTGTCTCAGCAAGAGCCTTAGCAACTGTGATTGTACCATTAGCAAAAGAGGGGTTCTCGGAAACGCCCATGGGACCGTTCCAAACAACTGTCTTAGCAGACTTTACTGCATCAGCAAACATCTCAGCAGTCTTGGGACCGATGTCAAGACCCATAAGATCCTCAGGAATCTCAAATGTAGGAGCAATGGATGTCTCTACAGGCTGGTCGATGGGATCAGGGAAAGCCTTTGCACAAGTTGTGTCAACAGGAAGAACCAGGTTCTTGCCCAGCTTCTTTGCTTTCTCGATCATCTCGAGGCAGTACTCGATCTTTGTATCGTCAACAAGTGATGTACCAACGTTGCCGCCCTGAGCCTTGATAAATGTGTAAGCCATACCGCCACCGATGATGAGTGTATCGCACTTCTCAAGGAGGTTGGAGATAACGTTGAGCTTGTCAGCAACCTTAGCACCGCCGAGGATTGCAACGAAGGGTCTTACAGGATTCTCAACAGCGTTGCCGAGGAATGCGATTTCCTTCTGCATGAGGTAACCAACTGCTGTATCCTTGAGGTGGTCTGTAACACCTGCTGTGGAGCAGTGTGCACGATGTGCAGAGCCGAAAGCGTCCATAACGAAAACTTCTGCAAGAGAAGCAAGCTCAGATGAGAAGGGCTCAAGGTTCTTTGTCTCTTCTTTTCTGAAACGAGTATTCTGGAGAAGAACAACGTCGCCATCGTTCATAGCCTCAACAGCCTTCTTTGCGTTCTCGCCAACAACCTCATCGTCGTTTGCAAAAACAACATCCTGACCGAGGAGCTCAGCCAGACGAACTGCTACGGGAGCAAGAGAGAACTTCTCCTCGGGACCGTTCTTGGGCTTGCCAAGGTGAGAGCAGAGGATAACCTTGCCGCCATCAGCAATAAGCTTCTTGATTGTGGGCAGAGCTGCTGTGATACGGTTATCGTTTGTGATAACGCCTTCCTTCAGAGGAACGTTGAAATCGCAGCGAACAAGGACTCTTTTGCCCTTAACGTTAATGTCGTCAACTGTTACTTTGGTGAGATTCATAGTTAAAACCCTTTCCTATATAGAATGTGTTAAAAAATAAACAAATTTAACCATATACATTATACAGCAACTATAAGAGAGTTTCAAGCATTTTTATCGGATTTTTGCTGTATTTTTTAGAATTTAACAGTATTAATATAGCTTAAATGAAAAACAATATACAAAATAATTATTTTTTTATTTAATCACCTGTTATTTTAAGTGTTCACAGAGCTACAAAGCCCCTCACCTGCCCTTTACTGAGCTTCATCCCAGCTGTGGCGGTGAAGCTCGCCGAAGCCCTGAAGCTCAGGGTAATCCCACTGTCTCAACGTTTCGTACACAGCAATGGCAACTGAGTTTGAAAGATTCAGTGAGCGTGCCTCAGAAAGCATAGGAATACGCACACAGGAATCCTTGTTTTTAAGAAGCAAATGTTCTGGCAGCCCTCTTGTTTCCTTGCCGAAAACAAGGAAAGCTTTATCAGGATACTGCACGTCTGTGTGTTTTTTGAGTGCCTTTGTTGTGAAATAATAAAAGTTACCATCGGGGTTTTTCTCAAAAAAATCCGCAAGATTATCGTAATATGTAATATCAAGCAGGTACCAGTAATCAAGTCCTGCGCGTTTAAGTTTTTTATCGTCAACCTCAAATCCCATAGGCCGTACAAGATGAAGCCTTGCTCCTGTTGCGGCACAGGTACGGGCAATGTTGCCTGTATTCTGTGGGATCTCAGGCTCTACCAGCACAATATTAAGCTCTGCCAAAAAAAATCACCTCTAACACATTCTAAACCGAGAATACTAATAAAGCAAGTTTATTTTCTTGCAAAACAGATTTGGGAGGTAATGATATGGCAAGCACCGCAATGAACACAATGAAGAATGTAGTTTTAGGAGTAGCGGCAGGTATGGCGGCAGGATATGTAGGCTCAAAGATGATGAAAGCCAACAAAAAGACTATGAAGAAAAAAGCAAACCGCGCCCTGCGTGAAGTAGGAAGCATGATCGACACCGCTTCATATATGTTCAAGTAAACTGAAAAGGCACTCTTCCTTATCCGAAGAGTGCCTTAAGTGCTTTTTAACCTATATAGCTTTCGCCTTTTACAAAAAGTTCAGGGTCAATCTTTACGCCGTCCTTGATAATCTCAAAGTGGAGGTGGTTACCTGTGGAGTAGCCTGTAGAGCCTACGCCTGCGATAACATCGCCCTGACGTACCTTATCGCCGATAGAAACGTACACAGCACAGCAGTGTGCGTACATTGTCTGATAACCATTG
>JAZSLX010000080.1:0-20434 GCA_045535605.1 Ruminococcus sp. | reverse complement strand
GTTCGTATATATCCACGTGGAAGCTCCCGACGAGTGCGGACACAGAGCTGAGTATAAGAACAAGGTTCGTTCCATCGAGCTCATTGACGAAAAGGTTCTTGCACCTATGGTTGAGTATTTCCGCTCAAAGGGCGAGGATTTCTCTATCCTTGTATGTCCTGACCATCCCACACCTCTTGTAACACGCACACATTCACGCAACCCTGTGCCTTACCTTATCTATCGCAGTAATGTTGATAACAAGGGCGTAGAAAAGTTCACCGAGGCAACAGCTTCCGAAACAGGTGTATACGTTGCAGAGGGATACACTCTTATGTCACGATTCATCGGCTGATATTCAGACAAAACATAAAAAATAAGGCGGTACAGTTTTTTGCTGTACCGCCTTTTTATATGTGTTGATCAATATTAAATATCCAGTGCTTCCTCAAGTGCTGTGGCCAACTGGTCAGGGCAGGATGTACCTCTGCCGCCGCAGCGGATGCCTCTGAGTCGCTCAATAGCCTCATAAGCATTCATACCCTTTACAAGAGCGGCAACGCCCTGTGTGTTTCCGTGACAACCGCCCAGAAATACAACCTCTTTTACAGTGTCACCGTCAAGGTCAACCATAATCTGTCTGGAGCAAACTCCGTGAGTTGTGTATGTGTATTTCATATTTAACACTCCTTGTAATCTGAATCTATAGGGGAGAGTCCCTTTGTTTTTTACATAAAAGAAAAATCCGCCGAACTTAATCAGCGGATTTTTTGGAGCGGATGACGAGGCTCGAACTCGCTACCTCCACCTTGGCAAGGTGGCGCTCTACCGGATGAGCTACATCCGCAAATTCAATACAGATTAGTTGCTGTATTTTCGATTGCTTGACTATTATATATCAAGTGTTAAGGATTGTCAAGAATTTTTTTCAAAAAATTTATAAAATACTATATTGCTGTTATAACGATTTCTTGGTATAATAAAAATGTATTTTTATCGGCTTCTCCTTGAGGAGAGGCTCCGCCAAAGGCGGTGGTGAGGTGTAGGACACTTGTGTCCGTTGTAATTCAAATCCTCATCAATTTTGTTTGGAGGTATAGCAATGAATTCATTGGACCGCAGACAGATAGCACAGGGAGTAAACTTCTCTGCTATCAGTGATAACCGCTTCAAAACCATGAAGATTTCTGCTACAGTGCTGGTGCCCTTAAGCAAAGACACTGCATCAGCCTATGCACTGCTTACTCAGGTTATGACCCGTTCCTGTAAGGAATACCCTGATTTCACAGCACTTTCCAGAAAGCTCAGCTCTCTTTACGGTGCATCTCTTTCAGGCGGTGTCCGTAAATTAGGCGAGTCTTTAGCCCTTACCTTTTCTGTGTCAGGACTTGACGACCGATATGCTCTCACAGATGAGAGTATATCAGAGGAGCTTTCACGTATTCTCTGCTCAGTGATCTTCAATCCTCTTCTTGAGGGCGAGGCTTTCAACAGTGAAGAGGTTGAGCAGGAGAGACGTCAGCTTATTGAGCTTGCAGAAAGTGAAATAAACGATAAACGTGCCTATGCAAACAACAGACTCTTAGAGCTTATGTGTGATACAGAGTCTTACGGAATTCGTCGCTACGGCAGTGCTGAGGCTATAAAGAAAGTTACAGCACAGGATTTGTACACTGCATGGCAGACGATGCTTAAGTGTGCTCACTTTGAGATTTTCTTCATCGGCGAATCCTCTGCTGATACTGCAAGAGCAGTGTTCACAGAGAATTTTGCAAGTATGAAGCGTGACCCCTTTACACTTTTTACCAATATTGTGAGAAGTGCAGAAAATGTTCGTGAGTTTGAGGATAAAATGGAGGTTGCACAGGCGAAGCTTCTTCTCGGCTTCCGCACAGACTGCGGAGGTACCGACGAGGGTGTCACCGCAATGCGTCTCATGTGTGCAATTCTGGGCGGCAGTGCTCACTCCAAATTCTTCATAAATGTTCGTGAGAAGCAGAGTCTCTGTTATTATTGTGTCAGCCGTTATCAGCGTGCAAAGGGCATAATGACCGTTGAAAGCGGAGTTGAATTTGATAATATAGAAAAAGCAAAAAATGCTGTAATGGCAGAGCTTGAAGCAATCCGCAGGGGAGATGTCACTGAGGATGAAATCAACTTTGCAAAGCTCAGCATAGCTAATGATTTTGTCAGCATCTGCGATACTGTTTCAGGTATCGGCGAATGGTATGTTTCTCAGCTTGCAGATAAAAAGCTCCTTTCTGTAGATGAGGCAATAGCTGAATTCAACGCAATCACCAAGGAACAGATAGTAGAAGCAGCACGCAAACTTACCCTTGATACTGTCTATGTCCTCAGGGGTATGTAAGGAGGGTTAATATGCAGATAAAAGAAGTTGTTTCAGAAAAACTTAACGAAAAATATTACGAGATTGAACATCCTACAGGACTTCGGATTTTCGTCTGGCCTAAAGAGGGCTATAACTCAACCTATGCTGTTTTCGGTACACCTTTCGGCAGTATCTATAATCACTTCACAGCAGATGGTGAAGAGATAAAAGTACCCGACGGCATTGCACATTTTCTTGAGCATAAGCTCTTTGAAAGTGAAGAGGGCGACGCATTCTCCCTTTATGCCTCCACAGGTGCCAACGCAAATGCTTATACAAGCTTTGATAAAACCTGCTACCTTTTCTCCTGCACAGATAACTTCAGACGCTGTCTGGAGATACTCTTAGGCTTTGTGACAAGCCCTTACTTTACAGCAGAAACAGTTCAGAAGGAGCAGGGAATAATCGGTCAGGAAATCCGTATGTACGACGATTCTCCCGATTGGCGTGTTATGTTCAATATGCTCCGCGGTATGTACAAGGAGCATCCTGTTAAAATCGACATTGCAGGTACAGTTGAGTCTATAGCACAGATTACAGCTGATGACCTTTATAACTGCTATAACGCCTACTATAACCTCCACAATATGGCGCTCACCGTTGTGGGCAAAGTGGATGTTCAGGAAGTTATAGAAATCTGCGACAAAGAGCTGAAACCCTGTAAAGAGGTAAATGTAGAGAGCCATTTCCCCACAGACCCTTACGAAGTTTCACAGCGCTATATAGAGGAGAAGCTCCCCGTTGCAGTGCCTCTCTTTAATCTGGGCTTTAAGGGCGATGCCTCAAGACGTATTACAGAGCAGGAGGTGGCATATACCGATATTCTTCTCTTCCTTCTTGCATCCTCCACAAGCCCCATGTATCGCGAGCTTATGGACACAGGACTTATCAACTCCAGCTTCTCTTATGAGCAGTTTGAAGGACCCGGCTATAACAGCATTATGTTCTCAGGCGAGTCTAAAGAGCCGAAAAAGGTAGAGGCTGTTATCAAGAGATATATCGAAAAACTCAGGGCTGAGGGTATCTCTCATGAGGACTTTGAGAACGCACGCAGAGCTACCTACGGTGACGCTTTGTCATCTCTCAATTCTGTTGATACTGTTGCAAATCTCACCGAGGATTTCTTCTTCTGCGGTCGCAACCTGTTCACTTATCTGGATGCAGTTGCCAATGCAACAGCAGGGGATATAGAGTCAAGACTTAAAGATATTCTTGATACAGAGAATACAACTCTCTCTGTGATTGTAGGTGAGTAATATGCATAATGTGTCATTTCCTGCATTAGGGCTTGAGTTTACTATCAACGAGGTAGCTTTTTCTATTGGCACTTACGAAATACGCTGGTATGCAATTCTCATCGCCACAGGCTTTATACTTGCCTTCTTCTATGCTATGCATCGCGCACCATACTTCGGTGTAAATGCAGATAAACTCTTTGATTGCGTAATTGTAGGTTTCTTCACCGCCATAATCGGTGCCAGACTTTATTATGTAATCTTTTCCTGGGATGCTTATAAAGATAATCTTGTAAGCATCCTGTACATCCACAAAGGCGGACTTGCTATTTACGGCGGACTTATCGGTGCACTCATAGGCGGTTGCACTATGGCGAAAATCCGCAAGCTTAATATCTCCGGTTGCCTTGACCTTGTAGCCCTCGGATTCCTTATCGGACAGGGCATAGGCAGATGGGGCAACTTTATGAATCAGGAAGCCTTCGGTACCGAAACCACACTCCCTTGGGGAATGCTCAGCGATACCACAGGGGGTAAAACAGTACATCCCTGCTTTTTATATGAATCCCTCTGGTGTCTTTTAGGATTTGTGCTTCTTCACTTTTTCAGTAAGAAGCTCCAGCGCTACAGAGGACAGATTTTCATTCTGTACCTTGTGTGGTACGGACTTGAGCGTACAGTGGTAGAGGGCCTGCGCACAGACTCTCTGTATCTGCCTTTCTCCATAGGCGGTTATACTCCCAGAGTATCACAGGCGCTATCTTTTGCCCTTGTAATTACAGGCATAATTTTACTTATTATATTCAGAAAGAGGAGAGAAACAATGGGTGCAGTATTAATGGACGGCAAAGCCGTATCTGCAAAGGTTAAAGAAGATGTAGCACAGGAGATTGCAGTGCTTAAGGATAAAGGTATATCTGCAAAGCTTGCAGTAGTTATCGTAGGTGATGACCCTGCCTCCAGAGTGTATGTGAATAATAAGAAAAAGGCTTGTGAGGTGTGCGGTATTATCTCTGAGGAGTATGCACTTCCTGCAGATACCACCAACGAAGAGCTTCTTGCTCTTGTAGATGAACTCAATAACAGAGCGGATGTAAACGGAATTCTTGTTCAGCTTCCTCTGCCCAAGGGTCTTGATGAAAAAGCAGTTATTTCCGCAATCCGTGCCGATAAGGACGTTGACGCCTTCCATGCCTCCAACGTAGGCAAGATTATGATAGGTGAGTATGACTTCCTGCCCTGTACACCTGCAGGTGTAATGGAGATTCTCCATCATTATAACTGTGACATCGAGGGCAAAAACTGCGTTGTAATCGGCAGAAGTAACATTGTAGGCAAACCTATGGCAATGCTTCTTCTCCATGATAACGGCACAGTTACCATTACCCATTCCAGAACTCTGAATCTTAAGAAAATTACCAAGGAAGCAGACATCCTTGTTGCTGCAGTAGGCAAGCCTAAGTTTGTAAAGGCTGATATGGTAAAGCCCGGTGCTGTTGTAATTGACGTAGGCATCCACAGAATGGATGACGGCAGGCTCTGCGGTGACGTGGATTTTGATAAAGTAAGGGATAAAGCATCCATGATTACACCTGTTCCCGGTGGTGTAGGTCCTATGACAATTGCAATGCTTATGAAAAACACTCTCAAAGCCACAAAACTTCAAAATAATTGTTGACATTTACCCTTTGTTGTGGTATAGTGTATGAGCCGCTTATTGTGGGTCATAAGTTGATGTATGTCACACCCAATGATAGCGAGTCTATAAAAAGGATAGGTACTAACTATGTACGCAGTAATCGAAACCGGCGGCAAGCAGTACAAAGTAGAGAACGGCGACGTTATCTATGTTGAGAAGCTTGACGCAGAAGTAGCTGCAACTGTTGAGTTCAAGGTTGTTGCTATCTCCACAGACAACGGTCTCGTTGTCGGCACCCCCTATGTTGATGGTGCAAAGGTAACAGGTGAGGTTCTTAAGACCGCAAAGGGCAAGAAAATCACTGTTGCTACTTACAAGCCCAAGAAGGGTGAGAAGAGAAAGCTCGGACACAGACAGCCTTACACAAAGGTTGAGATCAAGTCCATCGCTGGCTGATTATGACAGCTCTTCGCTTCATCACATCACGTTCCGTCATACTGGGGTTTGAACTCTCAGGTCACAGCGGTTATGCCGAGGAAGGCTATGATATCGTCTGTGCAGCAGTCAGTTCAGCAGCCTATATGACAGCCAATACCATCACCGATATACTCAGTATTGATGCTGATATTTCAGTTGATGATGGTTATATGATGATGAAGCTTTCTTCACAAGATGCTCTGAAAGCACAGGACATTTTAAGGGGCTTTGAGCTTCATATGAATGAGCTTTCACAGCAGTACCAAAACAACATTAAAGTAGATTATTCGGAGGTGTAAAAATAATGCTTAAGATTAATATCCAGTTATTCGCACATAAAAAGGGAATGGGTTCTACCAAGAACGGCCGTGACTCTGAGTCCAAGCGTCTTGGTGTTAAGCGTGCAGACGGCCAGTTCGTTCTTGCAGGCAACATCCTCGTTAAGCAGAGAGGTACTCACATCCATCCCGGCGCAAATGTTGGCAGAGGCAAGGACGATTCTCTCTTTGCACTCGTTGACGGTGTTCTCCGCTTCGAGCGTATGGGCAGAGACAGAAAGCGTGCTAGCGTTTACCCTGTTGAGCAGTAATAACGAAGCATTCGGGCGGATTTCTTAATCCGCCCTTTTTTATTGCAATTTAGCTTATTAAATCCTATTACGCAAATACTAAAAATAGGAGGGATACAATGTTTGTCGATGTAGCAAAAATCAGCATAAAAGCAGGTGACGGCGGTAATGGTGCAGTTTCCTTTCACCGTGAAAAGTACGTAGCCTCAGGCGGTCCCGACGGCGGTGACGGCGGAAAAGGCGGAGACGTGGTTTTCGTAGCCGATACCAACCTTTCAACCCTTGCTGATTTCAGATATAAACGTAAATATGCAGCCCAGAACGGTGCAGCAGGTATGTCAGGCAGAAAAAACGGCAAAAAAGCCGAGGACCTTATTATCCGTGTGCCTACAGGCACTCTCATCAAAGATGCAGAAACAGGCAGAATCATTGCTGATATCTCTGGCAAGGAGCCTGTAGTTGTGGCAAAAGGCGGTAAAGGCGGTTGGGGTAACTCCCATTTTGCAACTCCTACCCGTCAGACTCCACGTTTTGCCCGTCCCGGTGTACCCGGTGAGGAGATGGAGGTTCAACTTGAGCTGAAGCTTTTGGCTGATGTAGGTCTTGTAGGTTTCCCAAATGTAGGTAAATCCACACTTTTGTCTGTTGTTTCTCAGGCAAAGCCCGAGATTGCAGACTACCACTTCACAACCATCACACCTAAGCTCGGTGTTGTTACAGTTTCCGAGGGACGTTCCTTTGTAATGGCGGATATCCCCGGTCTTATTGAAGGCGCGTGGGAGGGAACAGGTCTCGGTCATCAGTTCCTGCGCCATGTTGAGCGTTGCCGTATGCTTGTTCACATTGTGGATGTGGCAGGTAGCGAGGGCAGAGACCCTAAGGAGGATTTCCGCATTATCAACGAGGAACTCAGAAAGTTCAACTCTGAGCTTGCTGACCGTCCTATGGTTGTTGCAGGTAACAAGTGCGACCTTGCAACTGACGAGCAGATTGAGGATTTCAAAAGTTTTGTAGAAGAACAGGGCTATGAGTTTTATCCCATTATGGCGGCTATCCGCTATGACGTAGACCCTCTCCTTGATAAAATAACAGAAATGCTCCAGAAGCTTCCTCCTGTTACTGTCTATGAGGCAGAGCCTGCACCTCAAATTGATGTGGATGCATTGAACTCTAAGGAAGTTAAGATTTCCGTTTGTGACGGTATCTATTTCGTAGAGGGCAAGTGGCTTTACCGCGTTATGCAGTCAGTCAACTTTGATGATTATGAAAGCCTCAACTATTTCCAGAACGTGCTTATTTCTTCAGGTGTTATCGACGCCCTGAGAGAAGCAGGCATCGAGGAAGGCGACACTGTTTCCATCTACGAGGTACAGTTCGATTTTGTTGAGTAATTTCAGGTTTTAAAGGACTTTTTATGGATAAACTATATTTATCAGATGTAAATCCCAGAGAGCTTCCTTCCTTGACTCTTGCCTTTGTAGGGGACAGCGTGTATGAGCTCCTTGTTCGTGAATACCTACTGAGCTGTGGTAAGCGACAGGTGGGAGAGCTTAACAAAGATAAGGTTTCAATGGTGTGCTGCAGTGCCCAGACAATTGCACTGGATAAGATAAAGCTTCTCCTTTCTGAGGAGGAAGAGGGCGTTTTCCGTCGTGGCAGAAATGTTCAGGTGCATTCCGTACCAAAGAACAGCTCTCTCAAGGATTACCACACTGCAACAGGACTTGAGGCTCTCTTTGGTTATCTTTATCTTCTGGGCAGAGTTGATAGAATAAGAGAGCTTTTCAATATCATAATCTCATCAGAAAATGATGAATAAATATGCAAAATAGTGAATAATTATGAAAAGACGAAATAAAGCAAAAAGAGCAGACAGAATTACTTTTACAGACATTCTCATAATACTTGCAGGCTGTGTTCTCTATGCATTGTCCGTGGTGCTTTTCACCTCACCTAACAATATTGCCCCGGGTGGAATTATAGGTATCAGCACAATGCTCAACTATGCCTTTGACTTCCTTCCTTTGGGTACACTTACCCTTGTTCTAAACATCCCGATTTTCATTTGGGGCGGTATTGCCCTTGGTTGGAAATATCTGACCCGTTCAATTATTTGCTCAGGTGTTTCTTCAGTATTAATGGATGTTTTCAACGCTTTGATTGACAGGGGCTATGTCACGCCATACACCGGTGACGGACTCCTCGTTTCCGTTTTCGGCGGTCTTCTGTGCGGCGTGGGACTTGCACTTATCTTCTATCGTGGAGGCTCCACAGGGGGTACCGATATAGTATCCCGCATTATGCACGTGAAGGCACCTCATATATCCCAAGGTAACTTTATGTTGGCGGTAGATGCTGTGGTTATCTTCGTGTCAGCCTTTGTGTATGGTAATATCGAGAATGCACTTTATGCAATAATATGCATATTTGTGATGAGCCGAGCTGTTGATACAATCCTCTATGGTGTATCCCGTAACAACGGCAAGCTTCTCTTTGTAGTTACCTCAAAATACGATGAAGTAACAGATACGATACTCAGGCGAGTGGACAGGGGAGTAACCCTCTTAAAAGCCGAGGGCGGTTTCCGTCGTGACGATAAGCGTGTTATCCTTTGTGCGGTCCGTCCCAATCAGGTGCACCTGACAAATCAGCTTGTTCATCAGATTGATCCTGAGGCTTTTGTGATTGTCACCACAGCAAGTGCTATCAAGGGCAGAGGCTTTTATGCTTACGATGAAGCTCCAAATCCTGCTGTGTATGAAAATCTGGATGCAACTCCTGAAAAGAGTCAGGGAACAGAGGAATAATAGCAAAATTTCTCAGTATTATCCGAAAAAATCCTTGACAACGTTCCGTAATATGATATAATAAGCCTGTTATGTGTGAAAGTATGCACATAGCAGGCTTTTTTATTAAAGCCGCGTTGCGGTCAGCAACGTTCATCCTTGCGCTGAACGCATTTGCGTAATTCCATTCAGCGCCAAAAGTCCAGAAGGAGGTGCAACAAATGGCAGTTAAGGCTAACTACGAAACCGTTATGGTTCTCTCACTGAAGAACGGTGAGGAGGCTGTGCAGGCTCTCGTTGAGAAGTTCAAGAAGACAATCGAGAAGTACGCAACACTGCAGAGCGTTGATGAGTGGGGCAAGAGAAAGCTCGCTTATCTTATCAACAAGGAGTCTGAGGGCTACTATGTTCTCATGAACTTTGAAGCAGACGCAGCTTTCCCTGCTGAGCTCGACCGTAGATACAAGATCACAGACGGCGTTCTCAGATCTCTTATCATCAAGAAGGAAGACGAATAATCACATTTTGACATCTCAGGATGTCCCTAACGAAAGGACGAGTATTTATGATTAACAGAGTAGTACTTATGGGCAGACTTGTTTCTGACCCTGAGCTTAAGACAACACAGTCAGGCATCAATGTTACCACATTCCGTATTGCCGTTGACCGTAGCTATGTCAAGTCAGGCGAGGAGCGTCAGGCAGATTTCTTTGATATCGTTGCATGGCGTTATACCGCTGATTTTGTATGCAGACACTTCAGAAAGGGCTCTCTCATCGCAATTGACGGTCAGCTTCAGAGCCGTACCTATCAGGCTAAGGATGGCACAAACCGCTACGTTGTAGAGGTTATCGCAGACAGCGCATCCTTCACAGGCGAGCGCCGTGATTCAAGCGGCGGCTACAGCCAGCCTCAGGCTCCCCAGCATCCCGCATATGCTGAGCAGGCTCCCTCTTTCGCAAGCGGCTCCGCTTCCGATTTTGAGGAAATGCCCACAGATGACGACCTGCCCTTCTGATAATACTCATATTAGATTTTTTTGAAAGGAGACTTTAACTATGGCTGAAAGACCTATGCACAGAAAGTCCCGCAGAAAAGTATGCGCATTTTGCGTTGACAAGGTAGAGAAGATTGATTACAAGGATATCAACCGTCTTCGCCGTTATATGTCTGAGAGAGCAAAGATTCTTCCCAGAAGAGTAACAGGCACTTGTGCAGCACACCAGAGAGAGCTCACAGTAGCAATCAAGCGTGCTCGTTACCTTGCTCTGCTTCCTTATTCTGCAGACTAATTATTAACGAATTTTACCCATCGGGGCTAACACCTCGGTGGGTATTTTTTATAGGCTCCCTCCCTGAGGGAGCTGGATTTCGGCAATGCCGAAAAACTGAGGGAGTAATTGAAAACTTTCCTCTAACTCCCTTCGTCTGTGCTTAGCACAGCCACCTCCCTCTGAGAGGGAGGCTCAATATGGCACACATCCTGAGAAAATTCCTCTAACAGGGAATCTTCAATGGTAGTCTGTTAAAGCTTCAAGATTCGCACGAGCGTTGCTCATCTTGTATACCCCCTGTTTTATATTTCCTCAGATGATTTATAACTGTAAAACTTAGTTTAATTTACTAAATATTTCTGTGCAAATTAACAAATTTTACCCTCTCTGTTGGTGTAATATCACAGTTTATAAAAATTCCCCAAATTTTAGTTGATTTTTACAATATATATATATTATAATATTATGGTAAATATAGATGGGGTAGTATACCCTTCAGGCGTTTGTTGTGTGTTACGGACTGCTGATACTCGGCAGTTCATAACACACAGCAGCAGTGAAGGTCAGTCTCTGTTTGCGCTTACGGTATACAGCCTCTCTTTAACGCAAATTATAATTTAGGAGGTAATATTATGAAAACTCTTAAAAAAGGCTTTGCTAACAGAGTATTATCCATGATGCTTGTTGCAATTATGGTTATCTCCCTTGGCACAGTCGGTATTACATCCATATCCGCAGCTGAGGTTGATACAGCTCAGACCGGTTGGGATGCAAACAGTCAGTTATATTGCTATAACAGTGTAGATGGCAAATGGTCTAACGATAGCAGTGTAAAAATGACATGGCAAAGTGCAGGTTACCATCAGTATGCCCTTTCCGATGTCAGAACAAACCAAAGAATTTATTTCCGAATCGGTGTTAGTGACGGTCAGGTAATGGGTTCTAATTCTTACGATGAATTGATTAAACCCACATATGAACAGGATTTCCCATATACTGCAAATTTCAATGGCGCTAACAACTGGCAGATTGATTTGAGCAATTATTCATCAAAAGGTGATACAGTTGATGTGTATATTAAGCTCTATACATCTTACAGTGGAAATAGCAATGTAATGGTTGTTTATATTGGTGGCGGTGCAACAGAAACCCACACACCCGGTAGTAACTCTGAATGGTATCTTCCCGGTTCTTTCAATGACTGGAGCACAACTAAGAACAGATTTGTGTATGACACTGACGGCAAGAATGTAACTACTACTCTCAGCCTTGCTTCAGGCTCTTATACATTCAAAATTTATAATGGTTCTTGGTTTGGTGCAAATGCAACACTGGCTCCCACTCCTACTGCATCAGCTTCAACAACTATGGGTACAAGTGAAAACAATGCTAACCTTACAATCAACACTGCATATCCCGGTGATTATAAGTTCACACTTGACCCTTCTACAAAGAAGATAACAGTATCCTTTGTAAAGGCAGCTTTTGATCTTAGTGTTGATGCTTTAGCTTCCGATACAGAAGTTTTTGCAGGTACATCTGTTGACATTACAGCAAGCACAAACGCAGGTACTGCAACTGTTACATATACCCTCAAGGATTCTGATGGCAACACAGTTGGTCAGTCTAACACCAATGGCTTTTTCACTGTTGATACAACAGATCTTACAGCAGGTACATACACATACACTGTTGAGGCAAGTGCTACAATTGAAGGTGTAAATTACACAGCGACTTCTGACCCTGTAGTAATCACAGTTAAAGCTTTTGAGGGTTTCACTATTACTCCTTCTTTCCCTGCAAATGTTGAGTTCGGTGACTATATCGATATTACGGTTAAAGCTACTACCGACTACGAGGTAACATATATTCTCAAGGACGGCACAGGTACTGAAATCGGCAGAAACACACAGGGTATCTTCTCTGTAGCTACTACTGCTGAGGACAAGGATAAAACCCTTGGCTTCACCGTTGAGGCATTTACTATTGTGAATGAGCAGGAATACACAGCACATCCTGTTACCTTCACAGTTAAGGTTAATCCCATCAGCAACACAACTACAGTGAACCTCTACTTCAAGAGCTCATCCACCTATGGCTTCGCTCCTATCGCAACAGTAACAGGTGTGTTTGAGACTCTCACAGATGTTAAGATGACTCCTGCAGTTTATATCGGCTCCAACAAGACAGAAACTGCTGACTACTGGTGGTACAAGGTATCCACAAAGGTTTCCGATACTAACCCCAGAATTTCCTTCAACGTTAAGTCCGGCCGTTACGATATGGAGGTTACAGCTTACCTCACAGTTGTAGAGGGTGTAACAGATTACTACTTCGGTGTAGATAATCTTTACTACACCTCAGCCGATAACGATATCGTAGACCTTACAAACGATCCCAACAAGAACTTCTATGACAGTGCAGTTCATATGGTTTATGACCCTTCATATGATAGCGAAGAGGCACTTGCAGAAATTTCCGCAAACTATGTTCTTGCTGATATCGGTGATGTAAACTATGACGGAGTAGTCAACATCAAGGACGCAACAGCTATCCAGAAGAGTCTTGCAAACCTTGCAACTCTCAGCAAAGTGGGCAACAAGGTTTCAGACTTTGACGGCGACAACGCTGTAACAATCAAAGACGCAACAGCAATCCAGAAGATGCTCGTTGCATCTCTTTGATAATCCTATACTATATATAGGAGGTATAAACGATGAAAACTAAATTTTCTTTTAGCAAACGCATATTGGCACTGTTGCTTTCAGTTCTGATGCTCCTCACAAGCGGTATCATCAGCGCAGTTGCTGTAACAGTTGACCTTGCTGAAACTGGCTATGACCTTAAGTGCGTATTTATATACGATAATTCCAAGACAAAGTGGTCCAGCGTTCAGCTTTTGATTGGTCATAACTCTTACTCTGAGGGTCATTTGATGAATCGGATTGCCAACACAGATCTTTGGTACTACAATCAGAGTTCTACTTGGGGTGGTGCTACACATATCGCTGTTTTTAACGCGTCATCTGAGTGGGGTGGCGAGAACAACAGTGTTTCACACCGTGTTCAATATATGGATAAGAACTCTTCGGCAAAATCTCTTTCAGGCAATATGACAAATGGTGTTCAGTTACTCACATCCCCTTCAACTGCTACATCAAGTACGGATAACTTCTCTCTTACAACTACTTACTATGAGGCATATGGTGACCTTAATCCTGATCAGACTGTAACTGTACAATCTGCAAAGGCTGGTACTACATCTTTTGCAAGTAACGCAGCAGCAGGTACAGCATCTGTTAGTTCATATAGAATTAACAGCAATTATGGTTATACAGCTGAATCTGGTAGCACATCAGCATCAAATGCCACAGTATCTGCTAAAGCTGCAAGAACTGCAACTGTTACAATGACAGCAACCGCTAATTCAGGTTATAAATTTGTTGGTTGGTACAACTCAAGCGGCACACAGCAAACAACCTCAACAACTTTAACTTACACTTGCACAGGCTCCGCTGCAACCTACTATGCTCGTTTTGAGGAGACTCCCTCTGACGTAACCGCTACCTTCCTTGACATGGACGGCAATCAGATAGGCACCACCCAGACAGTCAGCAACGGCGGTACTCCCACTGCTCCTGCAGCTCCCGAGGTTGAGGGTTACACCTTCACCGGTTGGTCTCCTGCCGTAGGTCCTATCACTCAGAATACAACCTACAGAGCACAGTATACTATTAATACATATACTGTTACATTCAAGGACGGAAACAATACAATTAGCACTGTAAATGTACAGTACGGCGATAAAGTTCCTTCCAATAAAATTCCCACACCTCCCACACATTCAGGCGAAACTTTCGCAGGCTGGGATGTAGACCTTGTTAACACTGCTATCACTTCTAACATCACAGTAAATGCTATTTACACAGCAAGTAAATACGAAGTTAAGTTTGTAGATTACGACGGTACACAGATAGGTAACACCCAGACAGTTGAGCACGGCAACACTCCTGTTGCTCCTGCAAATCCCACCCGCACAGGCTACACCTTCAAGGCATGGACTCCCACAGTAGGTCCTGTTACTTCCGCTGTAACCTATACAGCTACCTACACACCTATCAATTATAATGTTACAATCACATCCCCCAACGGTACTGTTGAGTATTCTCCCAAGAATGCAAACGGCACTGTAGCTTATGATTCAATAATCACTGTTTCAGTAACAAATATAACTACAGGTTACAGATTCAAGTCCCTTTCTATTAATAATGGTGCAACAACACAGAACTTTACAACCAATTCTGCAACTGTTACCGTAAAGGGCAATGTAACAATCACAGCAGTGTATGAGCAGATTATCATTCATACAATCGCTATTGAGCAGATTGGCGGCACAGGCACAGTTACTGCTTCCACAGGCACAATCGCTAATAACCAGCTCAATCTGGAGCAGGGAACAGACGTTACCCTTACATTCACAGCGCCCGATGGTTACTACATCAGCAACCTCAACGGCACTGCTAATGACAACCAGGGCAAGACTGAGGAAACAGTAACAATCACTGACCTCTCCAAGGATGAGCACGTAACAGTAACATACACAAAGAAGGATGTTTATACAATTACTGTTACCAACACTAACTCAGATGCAGGTTCTTATACTATTAATAAGACAACCGGCACCTACGGCGAGCAGTTTACTATTGAGGCTACTGCAACCGGCGACTATGTTTTCCAGAGCTTCACAGTAAACAATTCTGAAAAGACAACCAACCCTCTCACAATGGCTATCACAGGTGACATGACAATCTCTGTAAATTGGGCAGAGCAGTCCTGGCAGGGAATGATATTTGTTGAGGACAGAGCTGGCTGGGGTAATGTTAATGCATGGATCTGGAACCATGTTAATAATGATAACTATAATGGCGATACATGGCCCGGCAATGCTATGACCTTAGTCGACACAACAGCAAACGGTAAGAATATCTATGCTGTACGTGTAGGTGTTGATAAAGACCAGATTGAAGATGGAAACGTACGTATGATTCTCACCAATAACGGAAGTAGTTCCCAGAGAATTGATTACATCACTCTTAAGTCTAAGGTGAACTACTATGTAATTACCGGTAGCACTACCTATACCGAGGATTATCAGGATATCGACGCAGAGCTTCCTGTTAAGATTTATCTTGATTACGGTGCAAGCAAGCACTATCAGGTTTCCGATGCTGATACAAATGTTACAATCGGTCACACAACTGTTGATGTGACCGAAGATAGTGTTATTGATGTATCTGAGCGTAAGCGTTGCGCTCAGCATGACAATAACTACTACGACACAGGTTATTGCACTGCAAATGTAAAAGAAGGCCAGCCTGTAACCATTATTACTACAATTCAGGACAATGCTACCGAGTATATGGTAGAAGGTTTTGTAATTGACGGTAAAGAGTTCATTCCTGCTAACTACATGGGTAACGGCAAATATACTGCAACCTACTCCTTTACTAAGGATGGTACAGTTGTTGTTCCCATCTACTCCTACACAGATGAATTCATAAAGGCAGAGGGTCTTAAGGAGATTACTCTGTACGCTCAGATTCCTGAGGACTTCACAGGTCACTGGGGCGACTATATGGCTGCCTATGTATGGTACGATAAGCCCGGCGATGCTACTACCACCGACTACATCTTTGGTGCATGGCCCGGCCAGATTATGATTCCTGTTGCCGGTGTTGAGAATTACTGGTACACAACAGTAACAACCACATCAGCTAATGATTATCCTGCTTCAGGTATCACATTCTCCAACTACGGCGGTTGGGAAAGCACTACCGGTGTTCTTTATCCTGTAACAAACACAACAAATATTCAGGTTTACGACTACTACGAGTTTATCACTCTTGCTGAGCAGGAAGTTGAAAATATTACCTTTGTTCTTAAGAACGGTTCTGATAATAACGGCTCAGGCTCAGGTATCACAATCACCGATTCCTACTTTACAGATTACGTTAATATTTCAGGCGAGACAATTGACGTATACGGCAAAAAGATTGATGCAGATTCCGATATCGGACTCTATGTAATCAGAGATGGTTATGCTCAGTCCTTTACATCTCCTCTCTCTGGTCACTACTATGTTAAGTGTACGCTCTATGATGCAAATAAAACCTACATCGGTGAGTGCTATTCCTACGAACTGCTTGACATTGACACTCTGGCAGATAAATTAGGTAAGCCCTACCTTAAGACTCTTGCTGATAAGCGTGTACGTGTTGACTACGAAACTATGATACACAGCGCTGGCTCAGGTCCTGACAGTGCTATGCGTTACGACGGACAGTGGTATAACGCTGTTGTAGAGGTTGACCTTTCTGTTAATGTTGCAGAAACATTCAACGATGGTGCAACCTACACAGTATCTACTAATGACCCTGCAAACAGCGATATCTATGGTTCTGCTGTTGTAGGCGGTGGTGCAGTTGCTACAGTAGAACGTGGTGACACAGTTACTCTTTCTGCAACTCCTGCTCCCGGCTACAAGTTCATCGGCTGGTACTATGCAGGTACAAACACAAGATTTGCAACATCAACAACAACCTCAGTTAATGCGGTTATCAACGCTTCTTATACAGCAGTGTTCCAGGCTCTTGGTGAAGGTGAGTTCGTTGTAACCCACGAAATGTACAAGGGCGGCGGTACTTCTGCTTATATCCCCGAGGCTCACCTCGGTAGAGCTGACCTTTATATCGGCATTGAGAATACTGAGACAGGCGAGACCTTTGCATTCACAAAGACCGGTCAGGCATCTGTTTCTGCAACAGAGGGTGACGAGCTTATCATCACAATCGGTACTGACCCCCTTGGTGTTAATAAGTTCTTCTCGTGGTATATCGACGCAGTTGATAAGTACGGACTTACAACCTACGAGGAAGTAGGTATTGACAACTACGATGGCTCTAACCAGTATGGTAACCTCTATGATAACGAGGTAGAAACCCTTGAGGGTTGTACAAAGCTTGTTTACTTCCAGTTTAAGTATACCGTAAAGAAGGACCTGTTCAACATCGCACTTTACTCCGATGTTGTTCCTGTAACAGCTAACACAAAGCTTGTTTACAAGTACGAAAACCGTTACGGTGAGGTTAAGAGCGTTACAGTTCCTTATGTCCTCACAAATGAAGAAATTGACGGTTGCGAGGGCAACGGCTTTAAGCCCATGACTCCCACAAAGGAAACTATATATAAGTATGCTCCTTTCGTAGAGGACTTCTATAAGGATTCCACATGGGTAATCACTGAAGCTCTGTATAATGATCTGCTGTTTGAACTCTGGGCAACTCAGCCAGATACAATCTATACTGTTACAGTTAATTACGCAGGTACAGTTTCCTATCTGTCCGGCACATTCAACACTGAAACAGAGATTGACGGCAAGTCCCTTAACCCCAGTCTTACAAACTCAGGTTTCTGGTATATTGATGTGGACAGAAGCTGGTCCTACGAAGAGGATGTGGATGTTATCCTCAGCTATGGTCTGTACTACGGTCTGCGTATAACAGACCATATGATGATTGGCTACGAAGAGGTTGATGAGCTCGACTTCGACATCGTTATTGATATTCCTGAGTACGGCCGTGAGCAGAACACAGACTCATCAGGCGGTAACGCTACAGACTTCATCTACATTGACTATATGACAAGTATCTTCGTACCCTTCTTCAAGTTCGATAATCTTGAGAACGGCACAAGAATTGATGCAGTATATCATAACGGCGAGATAATTCCCACAACCAACACTTCTGTAACTCTTGAGACTCTTGAGAGGTTAGGTTATGAATTCGATTACGGTCTGATTCTTGAGCAGCTCAATCCCAATCTTGTTAATACTGATTGGGGCGTTGTATCTGCAAATGACTCAACTCTCAAAAAGGTAGTTAATGGTTCAACAGGCTTTGTAGATAATACAAATTCCAAGTATTATACTCTCAATTCCGCTGTTGGCAACTACCCGCTCACAAATAAGAACAGACTTCTCTTTACAATTGTTATGAATAATACAGAGGGTAACCGCAACAAGTACTTCAACGTATACGGCTACCTTAAGGTAACAGATACTACCGGTAAAACATCCTATTTCTTCAGTGATATGCAGACACTGAATATTAAGGAAATCGGTGAAAATCTCGGTACTGAACAGGCTCCTGAAGCTTAATTATTCTTGACATTATAAGTTTGTTGTTATATAATATTGAGCGAATTGGAGGAATTTAGTATGAGAATCAAATATGAAACTCCTGCTATAGAGATATTTAAATTTTCACTTAATACAGGGGTTTATGCCTTAACTGTCAGTGAAACACCGGAAGATAATGTTCAGGAAGGTAGTTCATTCGTAACCATCCCTGATGACGATCCTTTTGCCTGATTGTTATTTTACAAGTATTTCATTATAAACAACATCAACAGCAACCGCATTATGCGGTTGCTGTTGTGCTTTTTTTGTTGCATTTTTCATTATGTTACTATATAATTAAATTATACTATTAGAAAAGGTGATATTATGAAAAAACGTGTTGCTATTGTGCTCTTAAGTTCATTGTTATGTATTGTGTTAGTGCTCAGTGCATTTTCAGCATTTGCCGGCACAAATATCATCTACAATAATTTTAAGCTGGAGATTCCCTCTGCAGCAAACGATAGCGAGTATTATCTTGCAGGATATACCGGCAAAGAAACCATCGTTGATATTCCCTCGGTTATTCTTGATCATAGAATTGTAAAAATCAACGATTATGCTTTTCTTGAGAATAAAAGCATAACAAAGGTTGTTCTGCCTGAAACTATCAGAGAAATTGGCGACAGTGCTTTTTCAAATTGCACAGCTCTGACAGATATAAATATCCCTGCATCTGTTAAAAAAATCGGATCCAGTGCTTTTTATGGCTGTTCTTCAATGAAAACTATAAGCTTTTCTGCAGGCAGTAAGCTCACTACAATTCCTGCAGGCTGCTTTGGAAATTGTACATCTCTTTTAAGGGTTTCACTTCTGCAAGGCATGGAAAGCATTAACTCTTTTGCTTTTAACGGCTGTTCAAAGCTTTTGTTTGTTGTTATACCTCCCACTGTCACATCAATAGCCAATAATGCATTCAACGGCTGTGACAAGCTTACAATTCAGGGCTGGGAAGGCACATATGCACAGGAGTATGCTGAGAAAAACAACATTCCTTTCTCTTCTTTCGGAATCTATGCTGAGCCGACTTCTCCTGCTCCCACAACAGAACCTGTTATCGAGACTACAATTCCTGCTGATACTCAGCCTTCATCATCAACAGACGAATCTACAGTAACAGATCCCACAGAATCTACAGTAACACTCCCAACAGAATCTACAGTAACAGCCCCCACAGAATCTACAGTAACTGACTCCACAGAAATCACAACCTTTGATACACAACCAACTGTTACTACACTGCCGATTCATACTACACAAGCTACCGTTAGCACACTGCCTACTGATAATACAGAGCCCTCATCATCGGTATCTGTAACAGACCCGTCAGAGAGCATTCCTTTTTCAACCACAACATTGCCTACTGACCCCACACAGAACACAACCGATAATACAACTGTGCCGATTTTTACAACAACTATTCCTACTTCAACGACTAAGCCCACATCATCCCTTGATAAATATTATCTGGGTGATGTTGACCTTGATAACAGCATAACAGTTAAGGATGCTACAAGCATTCAGAAGTATGTTGCAATGCTTACACAGTTTGATAAAATTCAGAGGTTCCTTGGAAACGTAGACGGAGATAGTGTTATCTCCATCAAGGACGCCACAAATATTCAGAAGTACGTTGCTGGACTTCCCGGTGTATGGGTGATAGGTACAGAGGTTTTTCTTTGATTTTATCTAAAAGTTTATATTTTTGAATACCAATGAGCAGGAGGAAGTAAATAACTTCCTCCTGTTTTAATTTTTTCACAATATTAGTATAATTTTCTTGATTTGTTCTATAAAATTTGATATAATTAGTAATAATATAATGCATAAGTGATGTATTTATTATATCTT
>JAZSLX010000033.1:0-3265 GCA_045535605.1 Ruminococcus sp. | reverse complement strand
CCACGGCTCTTCCCCGCTGTGGAAAGAGAACGCGGATAATGATAACCCATATGTACACGGGCCTGATTTATATATGTAGCGCGGGAAAAAGGCACACTATCGCATTCCAGCACCAGTATTTTTTCACCTTTTTTTCCCCGGTAAACAGCGCTGTACAAACCGTACAGTCCTGCACCGATTATTATTTTATCGTAGTTCATTATTACCTTATAATTAATTATTTTGGATTATATCTTCCTGCAGCATTGGCTACAAGAATTTTCATAAGCTCTGCATTACCCTTAAGCGGACTGATTTTTGTAGGTATCTTGCCATCATTAGGATATGCCCTTGTAACAGGTATTTCACAGGTTTTCAGATTCAGCTGTGAAGCACGGGTTGAAAGGTAAGCCAGCAGTTCGTATGTTTTGAAAACAGATCTGAAAGGCTGTACCAACGGATGTGGAAGATATTTTCGTGAATACCCGCGGAAATTGTTGGTAGTGTCAGTGAATTTTTCTTTTGCAGTAAAAGATATTACAGGTGCGTGAATATATTTAACCGCCAGATGACGTGACAAAGGAGTATTTATAGCCTGTCCACCGGCAATAAAACGGCTGCCCTGTATAAAATCATAGCCTTCTTCAAGTTTTTCAATAAATGCAGCTACATCTTCAATACTGTCTTTATTGTTGCCGTCAATGGTTATGATGCCCTTGTAGCCTCTTTTCAGCGCCCAGTCAAAGCCCATCCGAAGCTGTGCGCCCTGCTTGCCCTTGTCCTTTTTCACAAGGAGGGTGTTGACGCCAAAACCTGTCAGCAGGCTGTCCTCGGTACAGCCGTCGGTGGAGTCGCCGTCGCAGATGATAATATCCACGCATTCGTCTACCCTTGCAGATTTTGCACGTTCAAGCTCCTTGTCAATTCTGCCTTTTTCGTTGATTATGGGTATGAGCAGGCAGTAGTCACTTTGCTTTTCTTTATATTCTCTGAAGATGTATCGGGGTACTCCTGTTGATTTAGTTTCCACCTGAAAACACCTCCCCTATGTAATCGATAATCTCAATCACATCCGAGATACTGTCAGGCTGTGCCATCTCAACAGACACAAAGCCATCAAACTGAAGCTGTGTAAGCTCCCTGTGCAGGTCTCTTGCTGTGATTTTTTTCAGATAGGGCTCTGAAATATGAATGTGATTTACAAGGTGTATGTTCTCTTTGATAAGACTCAGGGTTTCTCCGTTATGAATAATGGTCCCTAAGTCAACATTTACCTTCAGATGACTGTCACTAAGTGCTTTGCAGTATGCAAAAGCCTCCGAAGTGGTATTGATAAAGTCAGTTCCGTAAATAGGTGGATTCGCCTCCAGGGCTATACAGGTACCTTTCTGATATGCATAGTCTGCAATCCGGGCAAAAAACTCCGCAACCTGCATATCATCTGTTGAGCCGTTTTTGTTACGTGCCTTAGGATTGCCGAAAACTAAATTTCTGCAACCAATGGCACTTGCAAAGTCTATAGCTCTGAACGTATAGTCCCTGAGTCTTTCCCGCTCCTCATCCGAGGCAAAGATATTGCCTGTTACTCCGTACCACAAGGACTGCATAGAGCAGATAGAGATTCCGTATTTATCCTGAATTTTTCTGTTGTACTCCACAGCTTCCTCAGTGCAGGAATAGGGGTCACTGCCGAAAAGCTTTGTGGGGGCTATCTCCAGACCTGTAAAGCCTTTTTGGGATAAATATTCGAGTATTCTGCTGTCGTCGTTTATATCCCAAGCAATATTGGAAAATGCAAGTTTCATACTTCCCCTCTTTTACTGAAAGGACTCAACAAATGCTTTGATATCCTCAAGCACCTGTCCCTTATCCATTATATATCCGCTCTTCGTATACTTTGTACGCAGGTCATAGTTAAATGGCGTCTGTGCACACTCATTTATAAAGTCCTCACCGCTTAAAGCTTTGTAAACCTCCCATACACTTACAGGGCAGGGCACAAGATTTATCCTGCGGATTCCTTTACTCAAACAAGTTGTAATTGCCTGATTCAAATACTTCAGGTTAAAGAACTGATACACAGACCTTGAGTCCGTAAAATTAAGGGCAGAAAAGCCAAGACGTCTGAATTCCTCTTTCAGAAGCTTGTGTGTATCAGCATCAAGCTCAGCACATTTATAAAAGCCGTCGCCTCTGTCAGTGTAATGCTTTTTAATAAGCTCACTGTGCTCAGAAAGCTCCCTGTATTTAGGCTCCTTCAAAAGTGCAGGAATGTAGTTTATGTAATCGTAAATAAAATTCTTTTTAAGGTTTTGTCCGTATATGGCAGGGAGACGGACAATGAGGCTTTTCTCAAACCTCTCCTCTACCTTTTTTTCCAGCTCATAGCGGTTTCTGCCGTAGGGTGTGAGAAGATGAGGCTTGATTTCATAATCCTCATTGGCAGCACAGGTGTTATCATACACCGCCACCGTTGAGATAAGCACAACCCTTTTGGGGTTAATCCTTACTATATTATCAAATGCATTGTCGGTTATCTCTTTGTCCTTTTGCGGATTAGAATTAGCGGTAAACATCTCTGAGGGCACACCTGCATACACCAGAACATCAGGCTGTGTGCCGAAGGCACTCTCAATATTTTTGCTGTTTATAAGGCAGTCAAAGCGCTCCTGAGAGCACAGGTTGCTTCCTACAAAGCCTGTGAAACCGACCAACATTTTCATTATACATCACCATTTTATATTATATGTGCAACAAGTGTCAAAATCAAGGAAAATCACCGAAAAAAAGAACTTCCGAAATAAAGATAAATCGGAAGTCCTTACTTTTTTACTGTAATATTTTATCTCTGTACTCTGCCGCTTCCGTCGCCTTTTGCAAGCTTTTCGACTTCCGCTACAGATACACGGTTATAGTCGCCCTCGATGGAGTGCTTCAGTGCAGAAGCCGCCACCGCAAACTCGATAGCCTCCTGAGTGGATTTGCCTGAAAGGAGAGCATAGATAAGTCCGCCGCCGAAGGAGCCGCCGCCGCCTACTCTGTCCACAATGTGCAGACTGTAGGACTTGGAGAAGCAGTAATTCTCTCCGTCGTAGAGCATACCTGCCCAGTCGTTATCGCTGGCAGAGATGGAAGAACGCAGGGTGATTGCCACCTTCTCAAAGCCGAAGTTGTCCATAAGCTGTTTTGCAACAGACTTGTAGCCCTCGTGGTTAAGCTTACCGCCGTAGATGTCGGTATCCTCTGCTTCAATGCCGAATACGTCCTTTGCATCCTCCTCGTTGGA
>JAZSLX010000126.1:0-9002 GCA_045535605.1 Ruminococcus sp. | reverse complement strand
GTGTGCAGATTTGGAAAAATATATTATTAACGGCGGAAAACCCCTGATGGGCGAGGTTACCATCAGCGGTGCCAAGAATGCCGCAGTAGCTATAATCCCCGCGACAATCCTCTGTGATGAGCCTTGCCGCATTGAAAACGTACCTAATATCTCAGACGTAAATCTTATTGCCAGAATTCTTCAGAATCTTGGTGCTAAGGTTACAAGAGTTAATAAGCATACACTTGATATCGACCCCAGACCCATCAACACCTGTGCCGCTATTGATGATTCTGTCAGAGGTATGAGAGCCTCCTACTATCTTTTAGGTGCTCTTATCGGCAGATTCAACGAGGCAAAGGTAGCTCTTCCCGGCGGTTGTAACTTCGGACTTCGTCCCATTGACCAGCACCTTAAGGGTTTTGCTGCAATGGGTGCAAAGTGTGAGCTTATCGGCGGTGCCATTGTTGAGGCAAAGTGCGAGGGCAAGGTGCAGGGTGCTCAGATTTATATGGACACTGTGTCCGTTGGTACTACAATGAATCTGATGCTTGCTGCTGTTAAGGCTCAGGGTCAGACTATCATTGAAAATGCTGCAAGAGAGCCCCACATTGTTGACCTTGCAAACTTCTTAAACTCCATGGGTGCAAATATCCGCGGAGCAGGTACAGATGTTATCAAAATCCGCGGAGTGGAATACCTCCACGGCATAACATATTCCATTATTCCCGACCAGATTGAAGCAGGCACATATATGGCTGCTGTTGCCGCGACCCGTGGCAGACTTCTGGTGAAGAATGTTACTCCCAAGCATTTGGATTCCATTACCGCAAAGCTTGAGGAAATCGGCGTTTCTGTTGAGGAATACGACGAGGCTGTGCTCATTGACGCAACAGGCAGAAAGCTCAACCGTTGCAATATCAAGACTATGCCTCATCCCGGCTTCCCCACTGACTGTCAGCCTCAGTTTGTGGCACTGCTCACAACTGTAAGCGGCACATCCATTGTTACAGAGAATGTATGGGATAACCGCTATCAGTATATCAGGGAATTGCTCCTTATGGGTGCAAAGATCTCTGTTGAGGGCAGGGTTGCCATTGTTGACGGTGACTCAAAGCTTCACGGTGCACCTGTAAAGGCTACCGACCTGCGTGCAGGAGCCGCACTTATCATTGCGGGACTTGTGGCATCAGGCACAACTGAGATTTCTTCTATCCACTATATCGAAAGAGGCTACGAGGAAATTATCGAGAAGCTCCGCGCTTTAGGTGCAGATATTAAGAAACAGTACGTTCCCGACGAGGACGTTGCAGTTACAGCATAATCCTACGATTTTTACTCAGGGGTACATTGTGTACCCCTGTTTTTAGTTTTTATCACTATGTTTTAAGGGGTATTATTTTGGCAAAACTTGTTACACTTTTCAGTTCCTC
Source organism: Ruminococcus sp. (assembly GCA_045535605.1). GTDB lineage: Bacteria > Bacillota > Clostridia > Oscillospirales > Acutalibacteraceae > Ruminococcoides. Next base: position 7,590 of record JAZSLX010000126.1, on the reverse strand, counting down.
AGGCGGAAACAGCTATTACATAGGTTCATCCGGTCAGGCAGTGCTCATTGATGCAGGAAGAAGCTGTAAGCAGATTGAGCAGGCTATGATGTCAAATAACCTTGATATGAGGACTGTCCGTGCGATATTTGTAACCCACGAGCATTCTGACCACTGCCAAGGGCTCAGAGTCCTTGCCTCACGCTACGGCATACCTGTATATGCAAGCAAGGGCACAATGGAGGAACTGGAGAAAGCCGGCAGGCTTGACTCCCGTTTTAATACGGATATCATAGAATCAAGGGTGTCCTTAGGGGATATGCTCATAGAGCGTATTGATACACCCCATGACGCAGTTGAAAGCTGTGGCTACAGAGTCACCACAGCAGACGGCAAAAAAGCCATAATTGCTACTGATATGGGCATAATGCTTCCTACAGTCCGCAGTGCAATATCACAGTGCGATGTAGCGGTGGTAGAGTCAAACCACGATGTTAATATGCTTCTTTCGGGTCCCTACCCTTATCCTCTGAAAAGACGAATTCTCTCAGACAGAGGACACCTTTCAAATGTTGCTTGTGCAGAGGAATTACCGAACTTTGTCCGTGCAGGAGTTAAGCACCTGGTGCTGGGACATTTAAGCTCAGAGAACAACACTCCTGACGTGGCATATCAGACAGCTCTGTGTGCACTTACTCAGGCAGAACTTAAAATAGATGAGGATTTCACATTGCAGGTAGCCCCCAAGGAAACCAACGGCAAAGGAATTATTTTCTGATAAAGAGGTAACTATGCAGAGTGTTAATATAATTTGCATCGGAAAATTAAAAGAGAAATATCTTTCGGACGCTATAAAGGAGTACAGCACACGGCTTACTCCTTTTTGTAAGTTCAGTATAATAGAGCTTGACGAATACCGTCTGCCGGATAAACCATCAGAGGCTCAGATTAAGATTTGTCTGGAGGAAGAGGGCAAGAAGATACTCTCAAAAATCTCCAAGAATTCCTATATTATCCCTATGTGCATTGAGGGCAAAATTATTTCCTCTGAGGATTTGAGCACCCTTGTTGGGGACGCAGGAGTAATGGGAAAAAGTACCATTGATTTTGTAATCGGCGGGTCCTTTGGTCTGTCGGATGAAGTGAAGAAAAGAGGGGACTTCCGTCTTTCTATGGGCAGGATGACCTTTCCTCATCAGCTTGCAAGGGTAATGCTCTGCGAGCAGGTGTACCGCGCCTTTCAGATAATGACAGGCGGAAAATACCACAAGTAATTAAAAGCTTTTTCAGGACAGGAGGTGGGTGCAATGGCACTTGACGGAATATTCTTACGACATATAGGCAAAGAGATTGAGGCTGTAGCCATGGGTGCAAAGGTGAATCAGATTCATCAGCCAAGCCGTGACGAGCTGATAATTTCAATGCATACCCACAGTGGCAACAAGCGTCTGCTTGTTTCAGCCCGTGCGGATTCCCCAAGAGTGAGCTTTACATCCCACAGTGCGGAGAATCCTCCTGTGGCACCAATGTTTTGTATGCTTATGCGCAAGAGGCTTTGCGGTGCAAGACTTGTAAGTGTCCGTCAGCACGAGCTTGAACGAGTGCTGTTTCTTGAGTTTGATGCCACCAACACTTTAGGCGACAGAACAAAAATCACCTTGGTTATAGAGATAATGGGCAAGCACTCCAACTGCATTTTGCTTGATGAAGAAGGAGTTATAATTGACGCCCTCAAGAGGATTGATCTGACGCTTTCTTCAAAACGTCTGGTGCTTCCTCAGCTGAGGTTTGAGCTTCCTCCTTCTCAAGGTAAGGTTTCACTCCTTGAAATGTCACCGCAGGAGGTGGCAGAGCGGATTCTTGCAAACGAGAATATGACTTTAGATAAAGCTATGCTTAATACTGTTATGGGTGTTTCTCCCATAGTTTGCAGAGAGGTTGCATACAGGGCAACAGACAGTACAGATATCCGTGTTGCAGATATGACAGCACAGGAAAAGAAAATATACACAGAAGAGCTTAAAAAGCTCAGAGGTATAGCAGAGAATTGTGACGGCACATCTGTTATGCTGAAAGACCCTGCAGGCAAGCCCTTTGACCTGACATTCCTGAATGTTTCTCAGTATGAGGGCAGTGCTGTGTGTAAGGAGTACACAAGCTTTTCTGAGCTTCTGGACGAATATTACCACGAGCGTGACAGCATAGAGCGTATGCGTGTCCGCTCACGTGATCTTTTAAAGCTTGTGTCAAATCATATAGGCAGACTCTCAAGAAAACTCAGCAATCAGCTTGCAGAGCTTGAAGAGAGTAAAGACAGAGAGCACCTGCGTATCTGCGGAGATTTACTGCAGGCTAACCTCTACAGAATAGAACGGGGTGCACCCTTTGTTGATGTAGAAAACTTCTACGATGAGAATATGGCAATTCTCAGAATAAAGCTTGACCCTGCAAAGACCCCTGCACAGAATGCACAGCGATATTACAAAGACTACGCAAGGGCAAAGAATGCAGATAAAATCCTCCGTGTGCAGATAGAAAAGGGCAGACAGGAACTCCTGTATCTTGAAAGTGTTTACGACGAGATAGAGCGTGCCGAGTCTGAGCGCGACCTTTCAGCAATCAGACAAGAGCTTATATCACAGGGCTATATAAAGCCCCCGAAAGGCAAGCAAAAGCCTCCGTCAGAGCTTGCACCCAGAGAGTATCAGGTGGCAGACGACTTCATCGTTTTAGTGGGCAGGAACAACCGCCAGAATGATATGCTCACCTTAAAGCTTTCTCACAAAACAGATTTATGGTTTCACACCAAGGATATCCCCGGCTCCCATACAGTTCTGAAAACTGAGGGCAGAGAAGTCTCTGATGAAGCAATAATGGAGGCGGCGCAGATTTGTGCCTACTTCTCCAAGGCGAGGGAAAGCTCTCAGGTGCCTGTGGATTATACACTTATTAAGTATGTGTCAAAGCCTCAGGGTTCGCCCCCAGGTAGAGTGATTTATACCGACCAGCACACGGTGTATGTTACTCCCAAAAATCCCGAAAAATAAAATAGCAAATCCGCTTATGGCAGGGTGTATTTAAATCTCTGCAATAAGCGGATTTTTTGTGCCTTTTCCGATTGTTAATTGAAAAGATATATATGCTGTGATATAATTGAGTCTGAAATAATTAATATAAAAGTCTGCGGAGGTAATAATGATAACAAGAGAAGAAATAGAAAATATAGCTCTGCTGTCAAAGCTTTCCGTGGCAGAGAATGAGATAGAAAGTCTTACACAGGATTTAGAGCAGATGATGGCATTTGCCGACTGCGTTGCAAAGGCAGATGTGGGGGATATAAGTACATCTGACACAGCAGAGGTTTCACCCTTGCGTGAGGACGAGGTTAGAAATTCCTTGGATGTCAGGGACGTGCTAATGAATGCACCGCTGTCCTGCGACGGATATTTTAAGGTAGAAAAGAACGGCTGATTATGGGTAAAATTGAACAGATTCACAGGTTTCTTTCTGCAGGTGAAATTTCCTGCAGAGAGCTTACAGAAAAATATATAAACGCAATAAATAGAGATAACCCTGAGCTTTTTGCCTATGTTACCATTACTGAGGAAGAGGCGCTCATCGCTGCGGATAAAATCGACAGGCAGATAGCAAATGGAGAAAATATCGGTGTGCTTTCAGGTGTGCCTATGTCCCTCAAGGATAATATCTCCACAAGAGGAATCAGAACCACCTGCTGTTCAAAAATTCTTGAGGATTACACCCCTGTGTATGATGCAACTGTGTGGAGCAGGATAAAAGCTCAGGGAGCGGTGCTTCTGGGTAAGGCTAATATGGATGAGTTTGCTATGGGCAGTTCAGGTGAAAACTCCTGCTTCGGTGCCTCATCCAATCCCTATAATACAGCCTGCGTGTCAGGCGGTTCATCAAGCGGAAGTGCTGTATCTGTCAGTGCAAACCTTGCAGTGTATTCCTTAGGCTCTGACACAGGCGGATCTGTCCGTCAGCCTGCTGCTTTTTGCGGAGGTGTGGGACTCAAGCCTACCTTTGGTGCAGTGTCCCGATATGGTCTGGTGGCATTTGCTTCAAGTCTTGACCAGATAGGTCCTATGGCAAGCACTGTTGAGGACGTATCACTTGTGTTTGACAGTATTGCAGGAGAGGATTTGCTTGATTCTACCTGTAACAGAGATTATAAACCCAACACTTATAAAACTCTGAGAAATGATATAAAAGGCAGAACTGTGGGTGTTATCCGCCAGTTTGAGGATAATGGCAGTATCTCGCCTGAGGTTAAGGCCGCCATGAATGAAGCAGTGAAAACCTTTGAATCTTTGGGTGCTAATGTGGTTATGGTTGATATACCCGAGATTCTCCGCAGTGTACCTGTTTACTGTGTTATCTCATGTGCAGAGGCTTCCTCAAACCTTGCTCGTTTTGACGGCATACGCTACGGATACCGGGCACAGGGGGACTTTAATAGTATTCACGAGCTTATCTGCAAAAGTAGAAGCGAAGGTTTCGGAGCAGAAGTAAAACGCAGAATACTTATGGGTACAAATGTGCTCTCAAGCGATAAATGCAGTTATTATTACGATAAGGCAAGAGCTCTGAGACAGGCTCTGAGCCGTGAATTCAGCAGGGCTTTTTCTCAGTGTGATGTTATTATTGCACCTACAGCCCCTACACCTGCATTTATAAAAAACAGAGTGGTTGCAGACCCTACTGTACTCTATATGGAGGATATGTGCACAGTATGTGCAAACTTAGCCTCACTGCCCTCTGTAAGCATTCCCTGCGGATATTCCGCCTCGGGACTTCCCATAGGAATGCAGATTATAGGTGAAAAATTCTGTGAGAGTCTTATTCTGAATGTGGCATATTATTTCCAGCAGGCAACGGATTTTATAAGACCTATGGATTGGGGTGTGAAGCTGTGAAGTATGAACTTACCGTGGGACTTGAAACCCACATAGAGCTTAGCACAAAATCAAAGATATTCTGCTCTTGCTCCACTCAATTTGCAGGAGAGCCAAACACCCAGTGCTGTCCTGTGTGCCTGGGGCTTCCCGGGGCACTTCCTGTAATGAACAGACAGGCGGTGGAGTATGCAGTTATGGCAGGACTCTCGCTTAATTGCAAGGTGGCAAACACCTCATATATGGACAGAAAAAACTACTCCTATCCCGATTTGCCTAAGGCGTATCAGATTTCTCAGTATGATGTGCCTTTGTGCGCAGAGGGCTTTTTGGAGCTTTCATCAGGCAAGAAAATCCGCATTACCCGTATTCACATTGAAGAGGACGCAGGAAAGCTCGTCCACAAGGAAAGTGAAACCCTCATCGACTATAACCGTTGCGGTGTACCTCTCATAGAGATAGTCACAGAGCCCGACTTCTCTACAGTAGAAGAGGTGAGGGAGTATGTGGAAACACTGCAACACCTCATGCGGTACATAGGAGTATCGGACTGCAGAATGCAGGAGGGCTCTATGCGGTGCGATGTAAATGTTTCTGTCCGTTTAAAGGGTGCAGAGACTCTCGGCACACGCACAGAAATAAAGAATATGAACTCCGTAGCCAATATGGTAAGGGCTATTGAGTATGAATACGCACGCCAGTGTGAGCTCCTTGAAAAAGGAGAAAAGGTAGTGCAGGAAACCTTGCGTTTTATAGAAACGCAGGGTAAAACCTCACCTATGCGAAGCAAAGAGGACGCAAAGGATTACCGATTTTTCCGTGAGCCTGACCTGCTTTGTGTATTTGTCAGAGATGAAGAAATAAAGAAGATAAAGGATAAAATTCCCGAGCTTCCAAAGGAAAAGATAAAGCGGTATACAGAGAATTACGGACTCAGTAAAACCGACGCAAACCACCTGATAAAATACAGAAAGATTGCAGAGTATTTTGACAAGGCGGCAGAGCTTTCCAAATCTCCGAAAATATCAGCTAATTTCATTATAACTCAGATGTTCAGCCTTTTCTCTACAGAAGCAGAGAAAGAGGAGTTTGCAGTTAAGGTTACACCCTCAAGCCTTGCAAGTCTTGCAAATCTTCTTGCAGAGGGTAAGATAAGCCGGGGACTTGCAAAGGTAACTTTTGAGAAAATGCTCAGAACAGGTAAAGCTCCTGAGGAGTTGCTGTCAGCAGAGGATATGGCTGTGCTCACAAAAGCTGAATTTGACGCTCTTTGCAAAAAGGCGATTGACGAAAACCAAGTAGCAGTAGCAGACTTCAAAGACGGAAAAGAAAAAGCCTTGATGGCACTTGTGGGCTTTGTTATGCGTGAAAGCGGCGGCAAAGCCAACCCTGAAACCGCCAAAGAAAAACTAAGGGAACTGTTAACGGGTTCCTCCTCAGGGGGAGCTGGCTTGCCGTCAGGCAAGACTAAGGGAGTTACATAAGGAGGTGCTTTATGTCTGTACTCTATGTTTCTGATCTGGATTCAACACTTCTCAGAAGTGACGCAACTATGTCCGACTTTACCCGTGATACTATCAACGCATTAACCGAAAAAGGTCTGATGTTTTCCTATGCTACTGCTCGGTCTGCAGTAACCGCATCCAAGGTTACACAGGGGCTTTCAGGAAATATTCCTATAATTGTGTACACAGGCACTTTTATTATGGAAAACGGCACCCACAAAATTATATGCAGTAATTTTATGAATGAGTCAGAGGTGCAGGCGGTAAAGAACGCAGTTGAAAGGTTTTCTATGTGTCCCATAACCTATGCCTATGTTGACGGCGCAGAGCGGTTTATGTATGACCCTGCGGTAATCAGTAAAAGTGTTGATGATTTTATTAAAACCCGAGAGGGTGACAGCCGGAGTATGGCGGTTAAGGGAGGCTTTGAGGGTACTATCAGAGGTGATGTTTTCTACTTCACCTTTATGGAGAAAAAGGGACTCCTGACTCCTGTTTATGACTTCCTTAAGGATAAATGCAATTGCCTTTTTCAGCCTGATAATTACACCGATAACTGGTTTTTAGAGGTAATGCCCAAGGAGGCTACCAAGGCAAACTCTGCCTTGAAACTCAAAGAGCTTTTGGGAGCAGATAAGCTCATAGCTTTCGGTGACGGCTACAACGATATAAAACTCTTTGAAGCAGCAGATGAGTGCTATGCAGTGGGCAATGCAGTTGATGAGCTCAAAAAGATTGCAACAGGTGTAATAGGTACCTGTGACGAGGACGGGGTGGCACACTGGTTGCTTAAGAACTTCAAAGAATAAAACCCAGATAAATGCAAAAAAACACGGCGAACAGTAACGTTCACCGTGTTTTTTTTATTAAAAGTCGGAACTTGAAAAGTCTGAACTTTTTTATTTATTAAACGCAGCCCTGAGCCTTCATAGCCTCAGCAACCTTCAGGAAGCCTGCAATGTTAGCACCTGCAACCAGGTCGCCTTCCATGCCGTACTCCTTAGCTGCATCGTAGGAGTTCTGATAAATGCTCTTCATGATGGTCTTGAGCTTTGCGTCAACCTCTTCTGCGCTCCAGCTGTAACGCATGGAGTTCTGGCTCATCTCAAGGCCTGATACTGCAACGCCGCCTGCGTTTACTGCCTTGGAGGGAGCAACGATTACCTTGTTCTCCTTCAGGTAGTCAACAG
>JAZSLX010000054.1:0-2805 GCA_045535605.1 Ruminococcus sp. | reverse complement strand
GCTTTCCTTTACGGAAACGCTGACGGTAAAATCGAAATCTCCAATAAGGAGCAGGCAGACAAAATCCTCTCAGACCTTGAGGGTGCTGAATACACAGTAACAAAGGTGAAATCAGGCACAAGAAAGAAATCTCCTGCACCTCCCTTTATTACCTCCACACTTCAGCAGGAAGCATCCCGTAAACTTGGCTACCAGTCAAGACGTACCATGCGTATTGCTCAGGAACTTTACGAAGGTGTTGACATTGAGGGTATCGGCCCCACCGGTCTTATCACCTATATGAGAACAGACTCACTGCGTATTTCCACAGATGCAATGAATGAGGCTGCAGCATATATCAGAAGCACTTTCGGAGACAATTATCTTCCTGCTAAGCCCAGATACTTCAAGTCCCGTTCAAATGCACAGGACGGACACGAAGCTATCAGACCTACATCCATAAACCTTACTCCCGAAAAGGTAAAGGCTAACCTTACCACTGACCAGTATAAACTCTACAAGCTTATCTGGGAGCGATTCACAGCTTCACAGATGGCAGATTGTATACAGAAGACAACCCAGATTGATATTGAGGCTAACGGCTATATCTTCAAGGCTAACGGCTATCGTGTAGACTTTGACGGATTTACACAGCTCTATGTTGAGTCCAAGGACGAGGAAGAAGCAAAGGAGAGCACACTGCCACCTGTAGAGAAGGGAATGCCCCTTAAGCTCAAGGAGCTTCTCGGCAATCAGCACTTCACTCAGCCTCCCGCAAGATTCACAGAAGCCTCTCTCATCAAGGCTCTGGAGGAATTTGGTATCGGCAGACCTTCCACCTATGCGGCTACAATCTCCACAATTGTTAATCGTGAGTATGTGAAGCGTGTAGGCAAGGTACTTCATCCCACAGAGCTGGGCGAGGCAATGTCTCAGCTTATGAAGGAACGTTTCCAAAAGATTGTAAACGTCAAGTTCACCGCTCAGATGGAGCAGGACCTTGATACTGTTGAAAGTGGTAATGTTGAATGGCGTGAGCTTCTGGGTACCTTCTACTCAGACTTTGAGAAAACCCTCAAGAAAGCTAAGGCTGATATGGAGGGTGTGAAGATTCAGCTCAAAGAGGATGAAACCGACATCGTCTGTGAAAAATGCGGACGTAAAATGGTTATCAAGGTGGGCAGATACGGAAAATTCATTGCTTGTCCCGGATATCCCGATTGCAAGAACGTCAAAAAATACACAGAGAATATCGGTGTGAATTGCCCTGTTTGCGGTAATGATGTTATCGTCCGTAAGACCAAAACAGGCAAAACCTTCTACGGTTGCTCCTCTTATCCCAACTGTAACTTTATGTCATGGAACGAGCCCACAACTGAGAAGTGTCCTCAGTGCGGTGAAATCCTCTTCAAGAAAAAAGGCAAAAAGCCCACACTGTACTGTGCAAAGGACGGCTGTGGCTATGAGAAAAAACAATGATTAATTCCTATATAAACGTAGTGGGTGCAGGACTTGCAGGTTGCGAGGCAGCATATCAGATTGCAAAGCGGGGAATACCCGTCCGTCTTTATGAGATGAAGCCTCACAAGAAATCTCCTGCTCACCACACAGATAAATTTGCTGAGCTTGTATGCTCAAATTCACTGAAAGCACAGCGGACTTCCTCTGCTGCAGGACTTCTTAAGGAAGAAATGCGTCAACTTGATTCACTTCTCCTTAAGTGTGCAGACAAATGTATGGTGCCTGCAGGAGGAGCTCTGGCAGTTGACAGAGATATATTTGCAACTCTTGTCACAGATGCAATCCGCTCAATGGATAACATTGAGATTATATCAGAGGAAGTAGAGAATATACCTACTGATGCCCTGACTGTAATTGCAACAGGCCCTCTCACCTCAGATACTCTCTGTGCTGATATTGTGAATTTAATGGGAGGCTCCCTTTCATTCTTTGATGCGGCGGCACCTATTGTCACCGCAGAGAGCATTGACCCTGAAACTTCCTTTGCTCAGTCAAGATACGATAAGGGGGACGGTGATGATTACATCAACTGTCCTCTTAATAAAGAAGAATACGAAATTTTCTATAAAGAGCTTGTAAGTGCTGAGCGTGCACCTCTCCATGATTTTGACGTAGCAGACCCTAAGGTGTACGAGGGTTGTATGCCTATTGAGGTTATGGCTCAGCGTGGTGAAGATACAATCCGCTTCGGCCCTATGAAGCCTGTAGGACTTCGTGACCCACGCACAGGACACCGTCCTTGGGCATGTCTCCAGCTTCGCAGAGAAAACGCAGAGGGCACAATGTATAATCTTGTAGGCTTTCAGACTAACCTGAAATTCCCTGAGCAGAAACGAGTTTTCGGACTTATCCCTGCTCTAAAGAACGCAGAGTTTGTCCGCTACGGTGTAATGCATCGCAATACCTTCATTGACAGCCCCCGTGTACTTAACAGTGATTATTCCGCAAAGCTTCGTGATAACCTGTTCTTTGCAGGTCAGCTTACCGGTGTTGAGGGATATATGGAGTCAGCATCCTCAGGACTTATAGCAGGTATCAATGCGGCTTATAAGTTTCTTGGTAAGGAAACCCTGACACTTCCTGCTGAAACTATGATAGGTGCACTTTCGCGGTATATTACCGATGAATCTGTCACAAAGTTCCAGCCCATGGGTGCAAGCTTCGGACTTTTGCCGGAGCTCGAAAACCGCTCAAGAGATAAAAAAATCCGAGGTGAACAGTATGCTTCCAGATCACTGGAAGTGCTTCACCGTTTTACTAAAGAAAGGATGAACGAAGAATGAGAATTATAGTTGATGCTTTCGG
>JAZSLX010000125.1:0-3309 GCA_045535605.1 Ruminococcus sp. | reverse complement strand
GAGTTATAATGAATATATATATGCAAAATATGATTTGAAGGAGGTCGGGATATGAGAAAACCAAACCGCTTCATATCTCTGGCGCTTGCTTTGCTTGCGGTGCTTTCTCTGAGTGCCTGCAGGATAAGCCTGCCTGACCCTGTGGAGATATCAACCGCTGACGAGGCTGCGGCTATGGGCTTTTCTGCGGGAGCTTATGAAAGCGAGATAGAAGCAGGGGACTACTCATTCTTTGATGTGAATATCAAAATCGACTATGAATATGCAGTGAAGTGGTCATCCAGCAACACAAAAATTGCAACGGTGGACTCAAACGGCAGGGTTGACGCCCTTGCACCGGGTGAAGTTACTATTACAGCAAGCGCAAAGAAGGCTTCTGTTGACTATGAGGTGACAGTGAAAAAGGCTGCTAAAAAGCCTTTGAGCAATACTACCGCTTTTGTGAGTAACGAGTCTACACTGGAGCAGAACGCAACTGATGCAAATGATATAAACAACTATGCTTTGCTTGTGGATAAGGCTGAATGCTGTGTAATTGCCTATACCTACAATGCAAACGGTACCTACAATGTACCTGTAAGGGCTATGGCATGCTCAGCGGACAAGGCTATCCCTGAGAAGAGCTTCAGGGTAGAGTCAAGGGAACAGTGGCTTTATACAGATGAATATAATTATCAGTATGCAACCAAGTTCGGCGATTTCTATTTCTGTTCAGCACCTTACAAGGATGCAGACCCCTCAACCCTTGTTGCGGAGGAATACAATAAGCTGGGCACTGTGTGCACAGCGGGTAACATCTGGCTGTCTGCTGCGGACGCCAAGTGGATATATGATAACTGCAACGATACAACCCTTGTAAAGGTGACAACCAATGGGATAAATCCTCTGGGCGTTCCCAAGACTATGAAGCTGAGTGAAAACTCCAAGAGCAAGAACTGGGACCCCACAGACCCCGACGATAATAACCCCTATAAAAAACGTACGCCTTACTTTAAGGGTGCGGAGGACACAGTTATTGCTGTGGGCGGAATCTTTGATGCACACGAGGGTATTACCGCTTATGATACCTGCTCGAATGTATATGAGGGCAAAATAAATGTGGACGGAGTGGTGCTGTGCAATAAAGAGGGCACCTACACCATCACATATACTTGCACAGACAGCCTCATGCGTACAGGCAGAGCGGACAGAACTATAAAGGTTGTATCTTTGGAAGAATACGAAGCTTCTAAGAATCCAACTGAATAAAAGACAAAGAAACACCGTGGATTGATTAAGTTCAGCTCCACGGTGTGTTTTTATTGTTTATGTTTCAGCTTGTGTTTTTGCTTGTGTTTTAGTTGGGGATTCTTGCCTCATCACTGAACAGCACCTTCAGTGTTTCGTAGTCTGCAACACCTGTTACAGAGAGACCGTTGCTTTCCTGGAAGAGAGAGATTGCGTTCTCTGTGGCGTCGCCGTAGTGTGTGGTGTAGGAGAAATCTTCTCCGAAGGTGATATACAGAAGTTCCTCAAGTCTCTGCTGAATTGCCATTATGTCCTGATGGTCGTCGCCGTTTTGGTAGGATTTAGGAGCAGATAGGTCAATGTTGTAGCCATTTGTGTTTATCTGTGTATCAGGGGTGGTTGCCTGAGTGTCAGGCTCAGGGGGAGTGGTTGTACCCTGTGAAGGTGCTCCGGAGGGAACAACAGCAGTACCCGAGGCAGAGAGAGTTGAAGAGAGGAAAAGTACATCAAGGGTTTCCTTGTCGGCAACACCTGTAGCCTCAAGACCGTTGGCTGTCTGGAAAGCTTTTACAGCTTCCTCTGTCTTTGGACCAAAGAAGGTAGTGGTGTCGCTGTCCTCAAGAACAAGGTAACCAAGGTCAAGGAGTCTTTGCTGGATTACCTTGATATCCTCGTGGTCTGCACCTGCCTCATAGTATGTGGACTCGGTGATGGTAATGCCGTAAACATCTGTAAGGGACTCGCCCCTTGTGGTTTCGCTGACAGAATTTGGGAACATCTTTGAGAGCATAAAGTTCTGAGTGTTGATAAGGCTTCCGCCAAGACGCTGGAGAGCACTCTTGGGAAGAATGTAAGTGTTGTTATTGGTGAGTGCTGTCATACCTGAGAGCGTAGACCTGTTGTTGATGTACTCAAGGACCTTCTCATTGTCATAGAAGATATAGTCGGGATTGGAAAGACGGAGAATACTCTCGTCCACCTTTTCCTCAGGGAAGTTAGAAGCTACGTTTGTAGCACTGACGAAGTCTAGCACCATACCCTCGCAGGTTGTGCTGTTGAAGGAGCACAGGGCGTTGTTCTCGTCAAGGTACAGGTAGCACACGAGCTTTACAATTGTAGAGCCTTCAACCTCTTTTTCAGCCTGAGTAAGAGTTTCTGTCAGTCTTGCGTGGGCGTCCTTGCCTGCCTTTGTGCCGTCTGCATTACCGCCGAAGATTTTACCCAGTGTGGTGTATACGGTTAAAAGCTGAGTATCGTTTGCGGGAAGCATAAAGTTGATAACCTCAATGCCATTATCGGTGAGCTTATCCTTTGCAGCAGAGGCAAGGGGAGTATCTGTAAGCACAACCTGTGCACCTGAGTTAATTATTGCGTCTGTGTTGGGTGTAACCTCATCACCTACAGAGGGAATGTACTTTGTAAGCTCCTCCTGAGTACAGGCGTCGCTGATGGCACAAATCTGTGTGCTGTAGCCCATATAATAGATGATATCTGCCAGATTGTCAGACAGCACAGCAACCTTTTCGGGCTTTTCCTTGAATTTTGTCTGACCTGCTGTAACAGGGTAGTTGCCGTCAGACTGAGCACAACCGCTGAAGCTCAGGGCTATGGTAAGCGCCATAATCAGGCAGAGAAAAAGAGCAAGTGATTTCTTGAACATATTATATACCTCCGTAATGTTTCTTGCAGGAGTAGGAATCTATATTTGCATACATACATATATATTACTCTTTATTCGACATTAAGTCAATGGAGAAGATGAAAAAGGATATAAAATTCCTAAAATTTAACTTTTAAAATTTTTTTAAAAAAAGACTTGCATTTTTCAAAACCATGTAGTATAATAACGAAGTCGCTTGAAGAGAGCGGTCCAAATTAATAGTTGGTGTTGATGACGTAGGGGGTCCACCTGTTCCCATTCCGAACACAGAAGTTAAGCCCTATAGTGCCGACAATACTTGGCTGGTGACGGCCCGGGAAGATAGAACGATGCCAACATAAAAGAGTCCGAGGAGTAGAAAGAAACATCTTTCTACTCTTGCACTCTAAAAACAAAATATGGCCCGTTGGTCAAGTGGCCTA
>JAZSLX010000103.1:0-4522 GCA_045535605.1 Ruminococcus sp. | reverse complement strand
GGCACAGGTCTGGCAGAACACGCACTTAACGCTTACTACAGCGGTTGGAGCTACGTTTACGGCGGAGCTTCAGCAGGTGCAGTTGACTGTTCGGGCCTGATTTATATGTATTCACGCTCAGGCAGCAGAAGTGATATGATGGGCTCATCCCCTGAGACAGGCTCTACTGCCTACGGTATTCCCAACATTCACGGCCTTGGACTTTATCAGCCCGGTCACGTAGGTGTTTACGTTGGTGCAGGCATGGCTGTTGACGCAAGAAGCGAAGGCTATGGCGTTTGCTATCAGTCTGCTTACACTAAGAACTGGACAAACTGGTTTAAGGTTTCAGGAGTTTCCTACCCCACTGACGGTTGGGAGTACTTCAACGGAAGCTACTACTACTATGAAGACGGCGAATACCTGACAAACACATCAATTACAATTGACGGAATAACATATTATCTTGATTCTACAGGTGCAAGTTCTTCTACACCCGGTGACACCAGTGCAGTTGTGGACAACTCATCCTCCTCTTCATCCGGCTCTACAACTTCTGTTATGAAGGTAGGCTCCTATGGTGATAATGTAACAAAGCTTCAGCAGAGACTTACTGAGCTTGGCTTCTACAACGGCGACATCACAGGTTATTTCGGTGAACTGACAGAGGCTGCTTACATCAGATTTCAGAAGGCTGCAGGTGTATATGTAGACGGTATTGCAGGTGCATCTGACCTTGAGATTCTTTACTCTGACTACGCTCCTCAGGGCTCTGTAGCTCAGGTAGGAAACAATGCTGTGGATAACACCGAAGATACTACAGAGGACACTACTGAGGATACAACAGCTCCCGAGACATACACAAACGGTACATTCCACGATAACGTTTATCTTATTCAGACAGAGCTTGCAAACCTTGGTTACTTCAATAACGAGGCAACAGGCTATTACGGCTCTCTGACTGAATCTGCAGTTATGAAGTTCCAGCTTGAAAACGGTCTGGAGACAACAGGCGAAGTTGATGAGATTACATACACAACACTCTTCAGCTCAAGAGCACTGGAAAACCCATACACTGAGGACACAGCAGACAGAACAATCGTCCGTAACCCCAACGCAGGTAATACTGAGGAGACAACCTCTCCTGAGAACACAACTGCTCCTGCAGAAACAGCTCCCCAGACAGTATCCCCCACTGAGGCTACTGACATCGTGCTGAAATCTGCTCAGCTTGCTTCAAAGGCACTTGAGGGTGTAAAGGTTGACGCTCAGGAGACAAGCTCTGAATCTAAGGGCAACGGCTCATTCCTCATCTGGTTTATTATTATGGTAGTATTTATGTCCGCTGCATTCTGGATTGTATTCTCAACTGAGAAGAAAAAGAAGAAAGCAAGATACGAAAGAATCAAAGCAAGAGCTAACAGAAACTGGTAATCATCCCCTATAATATAAAATGAGATGACCGCTTTACGGGAAACGTAGAGCGGTCTGTTTTTTATATATTGTCATATCTCATTTATTGTTTTATGCTATACAAAAACCGCCGCAGAATAATCTACGGCGGTTTTGTTAATTCAGTTTATGTAATTGTAATTATCAGATTACTCTGAAAGTTCTGATGTACAGTGGGGACAACGGGTAGCCTTGATGTCGATTTCTGTACAGCAATAGGGACACTTCTTTGTTGTAGGCTCGGGCTTAACTTCTTCCTTCTTAGGAACAAAACCTCTGACCTTTGCAACTGCCTTAACGAGAAGGAATACTACAAAAGCAAGAATGATGAAGTAGATAACAGCAGAAATGAAGTTACCGTAACAGAAAGCAGGGATTCCTGCTTCTTTCAGTGCTGTTGCTGTGAGCTCCACACCCTCAGGTACTTCTGCGAGAGGAAGGCACATGCTTGAAAAATCAAGACCGCCTGTAATAAGAGAAATGAAAGGCATAATTACATCGTCAACAAGTGACTTGATGATTCCCTGAAAAGCAGCACCGATAACAACACCGACTGCCATATCAAGAACGTTGCCTTTTGAAATAAACTCTTTGAATTCATTAAAGAACTTTTTCATTTATGACACCTCTATTAAATTATTTATTAAGAACAGCCTTATGAAAGACCTTCTTACCCTTTTTGATTACAACGTAGCCTTTTGCAAAATTCTCCTCAGTAAGAGCAGCGAACATATCAGTTACCTTTACATCGTCAACAAGTACGCCGCCCTGCTGAATGAGACGCTTAGCCTCACCCTTGGAGGGACAAAGCTTGCACTTAACAAGAACATCCTGAACAGTGATTTTACCGTCAGTGAGGTCGTCTGCTGAAAGCTCTGTAGAAGGCATATTCTCGATATCGCCACCTGTAGTGAAAAGTGCCTTTGCAGTAGCCTGAGCCTTCTGAGCCTCTTCCTCACCGTGGATAAGCTTAGTAACCTCGAATGCGAGAATTTCCTTAACCTTGTTAATCTCACTGCCCTCACACTTTGAAAGCTCATCGATATAGTCAAGAGGCAGGAATGTGAGCATCTTCATACACTTGATAACATCAGCGTCATCAACGTTTCTCCAATACTGATAGAAATCGTAGGGAGAGGTTTTGTTGGGATCAAGCCAAAGAGCACCTTTCTCTGTTTTACCCATCTTCTTACCTTCGGAGGTGAGAAGCAGTGAGCAGGTAAATGCGTTTACCTTTGTTGACTCGGGTACAGGCTTGCCTGTTTCCTCTGCCTCCTTAGCGGCAATACGGCGGATAAGCTCAACGCCGCCGATCATATTACTCCACTGGTCGTCACCGCCAAGCTCCATCATACAACCGTACTCCTGATTAAGTACATAGAAGTCGTAGCTCTGCATAAGCATATAGTTAAGCTCAAAGAATGTGAGACCTCTCTCCATTCTCTGCTTATAACATTCGGCTGCCAGCATCTTGGAGATTGTGAAGTGAACGCCAACCTTCTTGATAAAATCAATGTAGTTAAGATCAAGAAGCCAATCTGCGTTATTTACAGCAATAGCCTTATCGTCAGAAAAATCAATAAGACGGGACATCTGGGTTTTGAAACACTCAACATTGTGCTTGATGTCGTCCATTGTGAGCATCTTACGCATATCGCTCTTGCCTGAGGGATCACCGATTACACCTGTGCCACCGCCGAAGAGTGCAATGGGCACATGGCCTGCACGCTGTAGGTGGGACATAAGGATAATGGGAATAAAGTGACCGATGTGCAAAGAATCTGCTGTGGGGTCAAAACCAACATAGAAGCGGACAGGGCCTGCTTCAAGCTGCTTTCTGATTTCTTCTTCATTTGTGCACTGAGCAATAATGCCACGTGCTTTCAGTTCGTCAAAAACGTTCATTGGTATCATTCCTTTATCTGGATTATCTGAATTCTATAAAGACAAGTATAAATGTATTTAATCGTTTGGTCAAGTGTTTTTCTTATTCACTGGCTATATTGTTACGCTCAAGCCACTGCTGATAGGTAATAAGAACATCTCTGGGCTTTGCTCCCTGATAAGGACCTACAATACCCATCTTCTCCATATCATCTATCATTCTGCCTGCTCGGGCATAACCAACCCTGAGTCTGCGCTGAAGCATTGAGGTAGAAGCCTGTCCTGCTTCAATAACATATTTGATAGCTTCTTCCATCTTATCATCAAGCTCAACATCTCCGTCAGCGTCATCGCTGTCCTTGCCCTTCTTGTCCATTTCCTCTGCGGCAATACGGCGGATTGTTTCTTCAATTTCTTCGTTATACTGAGCCTGATGATTCTTCTTGATGTAACCTGTTACACCCTCGATTTCTTCATCAGAAGCATAACAACCCTGAACACGGATGGGCTTTGAAGCACCTGTGGGTGAGAAAAGCATATCACCGCGACCGATTAGGCTTTCTGCTCCGCCACAATCAAGGATAATTCGGGAATCCTGTCCTGTACTTACCTTGAGAGCAATTCGTGAGGGAATGTTTGCCTTGATAAGACCTGTGATAACGTTTACAGTCGGACGCTGGGTTGCAAGCACCAGATGCATACCGGCAGCACGAGCCATCTGTGCCAGACGGCAGATAGCATCTTCAACTTCCTTAGCTGCTACCATCATCAAATCAGCAAGCTCATCAATGGCGATTACAATTCTGGGCAGTTTTTCCTTAGGTACAGGAAGTCCGTTGACCTCCATACATACGGGCTCTGTTTCCTCTCCCTCATTTTCTACGCTCTGGTTTTCTTCTATGTATCTGAGGTTAGATTCAACCAGACTATTGAAAGAAAGGATATCCTTACAGTCATACTCTGAGAAGAGCTTATATCTCTGCATCATTTCTGTAACTGCCCAGTTGAGTGCGCCTGCGGCTTTCTTTGCATCAGACACAACAGGTATAAGCAGATGAGGAAGTCCCTTATACTTGGAGAATTCAACCATCTTGGGGTCAACAAGAAGGAGCTTAACCTCATCGGGAGTTGCACGGAACAGAATACTCATAAGCAATGAGTTTACACACACAGACTTACCTGAGCCAGTTGTACCTGCAATAAGCAA
>JAZSLX010000100.1:0-3139 GCA_045535605.1 Ruminococcus sp. | reverse complement strand
CTCATCGGTTCTGCAGGTGTTTCCGCAGTTCCCATGGCAGCCCGCGTTTCCCAGAAGGTTGGCCAAGAGGCAAATCCCTCAAACTTCCTGCTCATGCACGCAATGGGTCCCAACGTTGCAGGTGTTATCGGCTCTGCCGTTGCCGCAGGTGTACTCATCAGCGTACTCAGCTAAAAATTTACATTTTTTAAGAAGTTACAGGAGATTTTACAAAATATTATCTCAATATTCTTAAAAGGAATAAAAAAGTCGCACATATGCATTAAAATGTTATATGTGCGACTATATTTTTATAGTCTGAATTTATTAAGGAGATGATACAGTTGAGAGACATCACCATCAATGATATTCTTAAGATGATTCTTGCTCATATCAAGCTTATCATCATTGTCTCTGTAATTGCGGCTCTGGGTGCGTATATCTATGCGGATAATTTTATCCCCAAGAGATATTCATCCACATCTATGATTTTCATTAAGTATGATGCTTCAGACCCCAATGATAACTCTCAGAGCAGTGATAACCGAGTTTCTTCAGGTGCAGTTACTTTGTCTGCAAATCTTGCGGAGAACGTTTCTGTTATCTTCAGCCGTTGTGAGGAAATGCTTGATATTATCCCTGCAGGCTACGGTGTAAGCATTTCAAGTATCAGTGAAACCAACGCACTGACTATCACTGTTACGGGCAGTGACGGACAGGTATGTGCCGATACGGCTAACGCTATCCGTAATGCATCACCTGAGGTCTTTGAAAAATACTACTACGGCGGTGAGGCAGTACCCTTCGGACGTCCTGCATCAGTACCCGCTGCACATTCATCTCCTGATGAAACCCGATTTGCTATTTTCGGATTTATCGGCGGTCTGATTATTTCAATCCTTATTGCCATTATTATTGAGGTTATTGATACCACCATTAAGTCCGGTGATGACCTTTTCAAGATTTACGATGTTCCTGTATTTGCAGAGATTATCGACTTTGACTCGGAGTCAAGCTCCAAGAAGAAAGGAGCGGTGAGGAAATAATGAAATTTGGTGGAAAAAGTAAGTCTGTCAAATATGTTGATAAGTCCAGAAACGTTATCAATAGTGACAGCAAATTTGCAATTGTAGAGGGCTATAAAATTGCCCGTACCAATCTTGTTTTTTCACTTTCTGCAGCAGACAGCAAATATGTTGTAGTAACCAGCTGGTCAAAGGGTGAGGGTAAGTCCACAGCCACAGCTAACCTTGCTATTTCTTTCTCAAAAATGGGTAAGAAGGTACTTCTCATAGACTGTGACCTTCGTCGTCCCAACCTGCATAATCTGTTAAAGCTTCAGAATACAGCAGGTCTTTCTGAGGTAATCGGTAAGTTTAAGTCTCTCCCGGAGGTTCTTCATAAAGAGGTTCTTCCTTGTCTGGATGTTATCACAGCGGGCTCAATACCTCCCAACCCCTCTGAGCTTCTGGGCTCCTCAAGTTTTGAGACCTTCTTGCGTGATATGGAGAAGGAGTACGACTACATCATAATCGATACACCCCCTGTAGGAATCGTTACAGATACACTTCTTCTCAAGGACTTTATTTCAGGCTATGTTGTTGTAGTTCGTGAGCGTGTTACAACTCACGGTGATATTGAGAAAGCTATCCAGAATATCAAACTTGCAGACAGCAAGGTTCTCGGTTTTCTTAAGGTCGGATGTACTCCTACTGAGAAAAAATATTCAAAGGGCAAGTACGGATATTACAAATACTACTGATAAAATACAAATTTACGTCAAAATCACCAACCCGTTGCTAGTCAACGGGTTGATTTATGTCTTTATATGCAAGATTTGTTTTTTAATCTTGCAAAAACATTTGAATAGTGCTACAATACAACAGTTGAAATTTAATTTTTTGCATTTTTAATTTGGAGCGTGAGCAAAATGTCTTATTCAAATCTTACTAAATCAGAGCTTGCTGCAGAGCTTTCAAAGCTCTCAGAGCTGTACAAGGGTTATGTAGAGAAGGGTCTTTCCCTTGATATGTCCCGCGGTAAGCCCTGTTCAGAACAGCTTGATATTTCCCTTCCTATGCTGGATGTACTGAATTCATCCTCTGCCTGCAAGTCTGCAAACGGTGTTGACCTGCGTAACTACGGTATCCTTGACGGTATTCCTGAGTGCAAGGAGCTTATGGCAAAGTTTATTCAGGTTCGTCCTGAGCAGGTAATGGTAGGCGGCAACTCATCACTCAATATGATGTTTGATGCTATCGCCTGTATGATGACAACTCCCATTGTTGAGGGTTGCACACCTTGGTTTAATGTTGAAAACCGCAAGTTCCTCTGTCCTGTGCCTGGTTATGACCGCCATTTCTCTGTAACAGGATACTTCGGCTTTGAGATGATTCCTGTTCCTATGACAGCAGATGGCCCTGATATGGATATCGTTGAAGAGCTTGTGTCGAAGGATGATTCCATCAAGGGCATCTGGTGTGTGCCCAAGTATTCTAACCCTCAGGGTATCACATACTCCGATGAAACAGTACGTCGTTTTGCAAATCTCAAGCCCGCTGCTAAGGATTTCCGTATTATGTGGGATGATGCTTACTGTGTTCACGATGTATCTGACGAGACCGATACACTCTTAAGCCTTATGGCAGAGTGCGAAAAGGCAGGCAACCCTGACCTTCCTCTTATTTTCTGCTCAACCTCCAAAATTTCATTCCCCGGTGCAGGTGTAGCCGCAATGGCAGCATCCGAGAATAATATGAAGGTTTTCAAGAATCGCTATACAAACCAGACTATAGGCTTTGATAAGCTCAATATGATCAGACATCTCCTGTTCTTCAAGGATTTCGATGGCGTAAAGGCTCATATGCAGAAGCATAAGGAGATTCTCCGTCCTCGCTTTGATACAGTTGTCTCCAAGTTTAACGAGCAGCTTGCTGAATGTGAGATTGCACAGTGGACTGAACCCCGCGGCGGTTATTTTGTATCTATCAATGTTTATCCCGGTACTGCAAAGGCAGTTGTAAAAATGTGTAAGGAAGCAGGTCTTGTGCTTACACCTGCAGGTGCAACCTTCCCCGGTGGCTTTGATCCCGAGGACAGCAACATCCGTATTGCACCTTCATTTCCTCCTGTTGAGGAGCTTCAGGTAGCTATGGATGTT
>JAZSLX010000113.1:0-5462 GCA_045535605.1 Ruminococcus sp. | reverse complement strand
ATGTTGCTCAGGAACTCGTGTGCAGACAGAGCAGATTTCTCTGTCCACCCCTTAATAGCCACGAATCCGTCCTTAAGGTGAACACCTACAGCAACCTTGTCACCGAAAAGTGAGATTGCTTCTTTCAGGAAGTCCTCGTTTTCTACTGCGGCAGTACCCAGAATGATTCTGTCCACACCGCTTTCAATGTATGCCTTTGCAGTTTCAATAGTGCGGATTCCGCCGCCCACCTCTGTGAAAAGGTCGGTTTCCTCCACAATTCTTCTGATTACATCAAGATTGCCGGGATAGCCGTTCTTTGCGCCCTCTAAGTCTACAAGGTGCAGATGTGTTGCACCCAGACTTTGGAATTTCCTTGCAACCTCCAAAGGCTCGTTGCTGTATACGGTCATCTGGTTGTAGTCACCCTTGTAGAGTCTTACAGCCTTGCCGTCATATAAATCAATAGCAGGAAAAATTTTCATATTACCCTCGCTCTGTGTTTTAATTATTTGCTGATTTCGCTGAATGCGCGGAGAATCTTCATACCCACAGCACCGCTTTTTTCGGGATGGAACTGACAGCCGAACACGTTGCCCTTTGCAACTGCCGCAGTAAGCTCCTTGCCGTACTCTGTAGTTGCTGTCAGTGAGTCCTCACAGCCCTGTGCATAATATGAGTGAACAAAGTAAACACAATCCCCCTCGTTTATATCTTTAAACAGGGGACAGTCTGTGTTTGTAATGTGCAGTGCATTCCAGCCAATGTGGGGGATTTTAAGCTCCTCAGAAATTGTGCCCGCCATGGGAACAACCTGACCTTTTAAGAGACCAAGACCCTCATGCTCGCCGTATTCATAGCTTTTTTCAAAAAGAAGTTGCATACCAAGGCAGATACCCATAAGAGGTTTACCATTCTTTGTTTCTTCTCTTACAAATTCATCAAGACCGCTGTCACGGAGTTTCTGTGCCGCATCTGCAAATGCACCAACACCGGGCAGAATAAGTCCTGTTGCTTTCTTGAGCTCTTCTTTATCACCTGATACAAAAACCTCTTCACCGATAGCCTCAAAGGAGGATTTGAGAGAGAAAAGGTTTCCTACGCCATAGTCAATAATACCTATCATCAGAGCACACCCTTTGTAGACGGAATTTTGTCCCCAAGGGCAGGGTCAATTGCTACAGCAGACTTTAAAGTTCTTGCCATAGATTTGAATATACCCTCTGCAATGTGGTGAGAATTTGAGCCTGCAAGCTTCTTGACATGTAGACTCATAGGGCAGTTTCTGACAAAGGCAAGGAGGAATTCCTCCACAAGTTCAGTGTCAAATGTGCCGATTTTTTCAGTGGGGAAGTCCACATCAAAGCACAGACAAGCTCTGCCTGAGATATCAGCTGCAGTAAGGATAAGGGATTCATCCATAGGTAACATCATACTGCCGTATCTTGTGATACCCTTCTTTTCACCCAGCGCTTCCTCAAAAGCCTTGCCAAGGCAGATGCCTATGTCCTCTGCAGAGTGGTGGTCGTCAACCTCAATATCACCCTTGCACTGAAGTGTCAGGTCAAATCTGCCGTGAGAAGCAAACAGTGTCAACATGTGGTCAAGAAAACCCACACCTGTGTTGATCTCTGATTTGCCTTCGCCGTCAAGGTTTAATGCTAAGTGAATATCTGTCTCCGCAGTTTTGCGGTTAATAACACTTGTTCTCATTTTGCGTCTCCTTTCAGGATTTCTGCTAAAGCACCGAGGAGCTTATCCATCTGCTCCTTAGTGCCTATTGTAATTCGGTTAAACTGATTTATTTTAGCACTTGTAAAGTGTCTTACAAGAATATGTCTCGCTTTAAGCTCAAGGTAGATTTTCTCGCCGTCAATCTCACTGTGTCTTGCAAAGAGGAAGTTAGCACTTGAGGGGAGCACCACAAAGCCTGAGTCCTCAAGCTTTTCTTTGGTGTACTCACGGACTTTCATAATCTCCTGACATTTCTCCTTATAATACTCCTCAGCGTCCACAGTAGTCTCACCTAAGGTAGCGGTCAGGCGGTTTATGTTGTAGGGATTGGTGGAGTATTTAATCTTTTCAAGGTCAGAGATAATACCCTTTGAAGCAATGGCATATCCAAGCCTTGCACCTGCCATACAGCGGGATTTTGAGAATGTGCGCACCACAAGCAGGTTGTCGTATTAGTTGATAAAAGGATAAGCACTCTCACCGCCGAAGTCTACATAAGCCTCATCAATTACAACCACAGAGTTGGGATTTGACATTATAATCTCCTCAATCTCCCACAAAGGTCTTGAGTTTCCTGTAGGTGCGTTGGGGTTTGCAATAACCACAAGCTTATTCTTGTTAAGATAATCTTTGTAGTCTACAGTAAAGTCATCTCTTAAGGGGATTGCCTCGTAATCTATGCCGTGAAGCTCAGCAAAAACTGAGTAAAACCCGTAGGTGATCTCTGGGAAAACAGCACCCTTGAATCCGAACGCCATAAAAGCAAAGTTCAGTATATCGTCAGAGCCATTGGAGAGATAGATGTTCTCACTCTTAACGTCATAAAGGTTAGCAAGCTTGCCCTTAAGCACAGACATAGTAGGGTCAGAGTAAAGTCTTAAGTTTTCAATATCCTTTCTGCCTAAGATTTCTATAACCTCAGGAGCAGGAGGAAAAGGGGACTCGTTTGTGTTGAGCTTTATGTACTCTCCGTCCTTGGGCTGTTCGCCAGGTGTGTATTCACAGAGAGCCCTAAAACTCTCTTTTAAGTATCTGCTCATATTTTAGTCCTCGGTTCTGATAGTAACACTCTTTGCATGTGCGGTAAGTCCCTCTTTCTCTGCAAAGAAAGCAACCTCCTCAGCTACCTTGTCAAGAGCTTCCTTGGTGTAGTAGGTGTACTGGGTTTTCTTTACAAAGTCATCAACAGAAAGGGGGCTTGAGAATCTTGCAGTACCGCTTGTGGGAAGTGTGTGGTTGGGACCTGCATAGTAGTCACCCAGAGCCTCAGGACAATTTCTGCCCATGAATATTGAGCCTGCATTATCGATAGCATCAAGGTAATCAAAGGGATTATCCACCAAAAGCTCAAGGTGCTCTGGTGCAATCTCGTTGGAAATTGCAATAACATCTCTCAGGTTATCAGCAATGATAATCTTGCCGTTGTTGTCAATGGACTCTCTTGCGATTTCAGAACGGGAGAGCAGGGGGATCTGACGCTCAAGCTCATCACTTACTGCCTGTGCCAGTTCCTCGCTGTCTGTAACGAGTACAGCAGAAGCCATCTTGTCGTGCTCTGCCTGAGACAGCAGGTCAGCCGCCGCGTGAGCAGGATTGGTCTTCCCGTCTGCAATAACACGAATCTCACTGGGGCCTGCAATCATATCGATAGATACAATACCAAATACCTGTCTCTTTGCTTCTGCAACAAAAGCGTTGCCGGGGCCTACAATCTTGTCAACCTTAGGGATACTCTCTGTGCCATAAGCAAGAGCGGCAACAGCCTGAGCACCGCCTACTTTAAAGATTCTGTCAATACCTGCAATCTTTGCAGCCGCCAGAATAACAGGATTAACCTTTCCGTTTTTTGAAGGAGGCGTAACCATTACAATCTCCTTACAGCCTGCAATCTTAGCAGGAATACTGTCCATAAGCACAGTGGAAGGATATGCGGCAGTACCTCCCGGTACATAAAGACCAACCTTTTCAATAGGGGTTACCTTCTGACCTGTTACAACACCCTCTTTATCGTTGATGATAAAGCTTGTGCGAACCTGTTTGCTATGGAAGTTTCTGATGTTTTCTGCAGCATTTCTGAGAATATCAAGGAACTTAGGCTCAACAGCCTCAAAAGCTTCCTGAATCTCTGCCTCTGTAACTTCAAGGGTGTCAAGGTCTGCGCCGTCAAATTTAAGGTTGTATTCAAATACTGCCTTGTCACCGTTTGCACGCACATTTGAAATAATGTCAGTAACAATAGCAGTAACATCAATCTTCTGTTCCTGTCTTGCAAAAATCTCGTCCTTTGAGATTTCGCCGTATTTCATTATCTTAATCATTTGCGATTCCTCACCTGTTCTTCAAGA
The DNA here is from genome assembly GCA_045535605.1 of Ruminococcus sp. Lineage (GTDB taxonomy): Bacteria > Bacillota > Clostridia > Oscillospirales > Acutalibacteraceae > Ruminococcoides. Next base: position 1,404 of record JAZSLX010000113.1, on the reverse strand, counting down.
GCCTGACGAATAGCCAGAATCTCTGCATTCTTGAATTTGTAGCCTGACTTGTTTGCAATGAGTCTGGCACTGATAGGCACAATAGTGTCCACAACCTCAAGGTCGTTTTCCTTGAGTGTTGTACCTGTCTCAACAATATCAACGATAACATCGGAAAGTCCCAGAATAGGAGCAATCTCAATAGAGCCGTTCAGCTTGATAATGTCAATGTCACGGCACTTCTCATTGTAGAAGGTCTCTGCAATGTTGGGGAACTTTGTAGCAACTCTCAGAGTTCTGCCCTTGGGGTCTCTGAAGTCCTTTTTAGCGGCTACAGCCATACGGCATTTGCCCATATCCATATCCAGAAGTTCGTATACATCAGGTTCGTACTCAAGGAGAATATCTTTGCCTGCAACACCGATATCTGCGGCACCTCTTTCAACATATATCGCAACGTCAGAGGGCTTTACCCAGAAGTAACGGACGCCTTTCTCAGGATTTTCAAATATAAGCTTTCTGTTTGTTTCTTCAATGGAGGGACACTCAAAGCCTGCTGCCTTGAAGTAACTGTATACCTTTTCACCAAGTCTGCCTTTAGGCAGAGCAACATTAACCATTGTCTTCAAGTGTTTCAATCCTCCCGTCTGTAAGTGCTAAAATTCTACGGCAATTAATACCCTTGGGCTTTTCTGTACATACAAGTACGGAAGCCTCTGCGGATATATCCTCAACAGCCTTTGTAAGTGTCAGAGGGTCAGTGTCCTCTGTATAAATAAGCACTGTGTCTATGTCATAGTCTCTGTCTGTGCTGTCCATTCTCTCTAAAAGGTCAAGATAAAGAGCAAAGCCGATAGCACCGCTTGTTCTGCCCATTTTCTTAAGGAGCTTGTCATACTGACCGCCGGAGAGAATGCTTGTGGGGATTCCCTCGAGGTAGCCCTTGAACACAACTCCTGAGTAGTATTTCATATCATTGCCAACAGAGAAATCAACTGTAACAGAAGAAGCGTAACCGCTTTTCTCGATTATATTACACAGTGTGCTGAATTCCTCAAAGGCTTCTTTTTCTCTGTCTGAGGTGAGCATAGGGGAGATAGCAGAAAGCACCTGTGCAGCGTCTCCTGCATTCTCAACAAGAGCGCAAAGCTTGTCTGTGTTTTCCTTGCTGATACCCTCACTCTCACAGATTGCTCTCAGTTCGTGGGAGTTTTTCTGGTGCAGACAGGCGTGAGCCTTTGCCTTGCCATCGTGAGAAAGACCGCTGCTTTCAAGAATCGCTGCAACCAGACCCATGTGAGAAATATCCAATACGTACTTGTCGCTGATAAGCGCAAGGCTTTTAACAGCCAACAACACAACCTCAGCAATATCGTAGCTGTGCAGATCTCCAATACATTCAAGACCTGCCTGCATAATTTCTTT
>JAZSLX010000079.1:0-9191 GCA_045535605.1 Ruminococcus sp. | reverse complement strand
AGTTCGGCACTGGCGTTAACTACGCAACAGGCGGCCAGATCGTTTCTGACGCTGTAACAGGTGTTGAGACACTCGAGGGCGGCACAGAGCCTGTAGTTCCCACAACAACAGAGGCTCCTCAGGTTCCCACAACAACAGCAGCTCCTGCAGTTGAGTACGGCAAGGTTAACGTTGGCGGCAAGGATTACGCTGTAAGTGTTGGTGATACACTCACTTACACATACACACTCACAACTCCTGCAAACGCAGAGAACGCACAGGCTACTACTTACTATGATCCTGCAAAGCTCGAGCTCGTACCCGGTACAGCAAGAGAGATGTTCCCTGTTCTCAGAGACATTACATCCGTTGTTTTCAACACAGAGATCCCCGGTGAGCTTAAGTTCAACGCAACTGAGGGTGTAGAGGAAGGCTTCAACTTCACAGAAGGTGGCGTTCTTGTAACTCTTACATTCAAGGTTCTTGACAACACAGCTGACACAGAGATCAAGACTGTTATCGAAGAGATGGTTGAGTTCGGCACTGGCGTTAACTACGCAACAGGCGGCCAGATCGTTTCTGACGCTGTAACAGGTGTTGAGACACTCGAGGGCGGCACAGAGCCTGTAGTTCCCACAACAACAGAGGCTCCTGTAGTTCCCACAACAACAGAGGCTGTAGTTCCCACAACAACAGAGGTTGTAGTTCCCACAACAACAGATGCACCTGAGGTTCCCACAACAACAGAGGCTGAGGTTCCCACAACAACAGAGGCTCCTGTAGTTCCCACAACAACAGATGCACCTGAGGTTCCCACAACAACTGAGGCTCCTGTAGTTCCCACAACAACAGATGCTCCTGAGGTTCCCACAACAGCTGGCAAGCCCGGTACAGATCCCACATCTGTAACAGAGGCTGGCACAACAGCTCCCAATGCTGATGCTCCTAACACAGGCGCAGCTGCTTACATCTATGTTGTAGTTGCAGTTCTTGCAATGGCAGCATGTGCAGTAGTTGTTCTCCGCAAGAAGGTTAACGGCTAATTGCAGAAAGTAAAAGGTCAAATATAATTAGTTCCTATATCTAATTATTATGCTTTTTCGCCCCTTCGGTTTTCCGAGGGGGCGTGTTTCTATGCTTTATGAATTGCTTCTATGGTAATGCGAAATATTTTGTTGCTGCAATTGTGAAGAAATCGCTCCAATGCAGTGAGGTATCCTCTTATATCGTGTAGGGATGGGTGGTGCCCATCCGAAAACCTTTCTCTATAAACTTTCCTCTTTGAGGAAACTCCCTTGATAAGGGAGATGTCTGCAAAGCAGACAGAGGGTTTGCCGCTTTCGCCAGAAAGGGTGGCATTGGCTGAAAGCCTATGACGAAGGGAGTCAGAGGTAAGGTTTCAGTTTACTCCCTCAGTATTTCGACGTTGCAGAAATCCAGCTCCCTCATTGAGGGAGTCTTTCGGACGACCAATGGTCGTTCCTATAGGGCATGAAAATCCCTTCTGTTTATGACATATCCTATGTTACCTGCGCATAGAATACTATGTATAACTATGCGGGAGGGATTGCTGTGAGGGGTAAAATGAAAACATTTCTGTGCGGTTTTGTGGCTGTTTTACTCACCGGTCTTGCATGCCTTTGCTTATGGACGAGTTTCGGCACTCACGGCAATGCTGAGAACGCGGCACTTGCCGCGGCGGCACTGGCACTGCCTGACGGTGGGTACAGACTTGTGACGGTTAATAACACGGATATGACAGAATCAACCGCCTCCTCAGGTACAACGGAGCCTGAAACATCCACGACTACTCCTGCGGTTACTACTACTGCTACTATTGACGAAACTGTTTATACTGAGGACCCCTCTGTTTATGATGGCGAGGTACAGCTGCCTGTGATTGAAACCCGGTATTCAAGCGGTGATCTGGGATATAACAATTTCTTTATAAAAAACACCACAGGCTTCAATCTTGATATCGGACAATATCTGAGCCGACCGCTGGGCTTTGAGGTTGAAAACTCTGATAAGGTGCAGGTGTTGATAGTTCATACACACACCTGCGAAAGCTACCTTACATACGACAGCGGGTATTATCACGAGAGCTTTTATCCCAGAAGCGAGGACAGTGAAAAAAATATGACTCGCGTTGGCAGAGCTATTGCCGAGGGACTCAAGGCTCAGGGTATAGGAGTAGTACATGCAACGGAAGTCCACGATAGCCCTGCCTATGACGGGGCATACTACAGAAGCTATGACACCATAGAAAAATACATTGAGCTGTACCCTGATATTAAGGTTGTCCTTGACATTCACAGGGATTCTATCAGCTACGGAAGCGGCGGAGGAAAGACCAAGCCTACCTTTACCTATAACGGTCACAAGGGAGCGCAGATTATGATAATGGCAGGTTACGACCCTGACGGCTACTATGAATTTCCTTTCTGGGAGGATAACCTGACCTTTGCCCTGAAGCTCCAGAATACATGTGAGGAGATGTACCCGGGTATGACAAGACCTCTGTATTTTGGGAATTTTGCGTATAATATGAATGTGAACAATGGCTCTCTGCTTATTGAGGTGGGCACAGATGTGAATACCCTGTCGGAAGCAGTGTATACAGGCAAATTGCTTTCAAATGTATTGGCTAAGGTCTTGCAAAGAGGCTGAGGTTTTGATATAATAGGACTAATAATAGGGAAGTCTTTGTATTTGGAGTATTGAAGATGAAGAAGTTAAAATTTATCAGAAAAACTCTTATATTGATATTAGTTGCTCTTGTTTTGTTTGTGGTGAGCGTGGCAGGCGTATTTGCTGAGACTACCGCACCTGAGGAAACCTACGCAAACGAGTCCTTTGTTGAGGAAACAACAGAGAATTACAATGAAGAAACATATACCGAAGCTGTTACCGATTATGCAGAGGACACCACTGCCTCTGAAGGGGTAGCGGACACAACCGAGGCTACAACTGCAGTTGAAACAAGACCTGAGCCTACTTATCCTGAGCCTTTGCCTGAGGTTTCAGAAAGTGACATTGTTATTCCTCCTGTTATTGGAGAGTTAAAGGAAGAAAACGAGCCTGCCCTTTTCTGGGGCTTTGTGGCTTGGATTTGCATTGGTGTAGGTGCGGCGGTTATACTGGCGGTGCTCCTCACTACAAAGACCAAGGCATACCGTGGCGGCGGAAAGAAGCGTTACTCTACAGGTGATAAAATCTCAGGTAAAAAGCGACTTCTTGACGACCAGTACTATAATAATTCCAGACGTAAGTAATATGAAAATAGGTAATCTTGAAATTAAAGGCTATGCCTCACTTGCTCCTATGGCAGGGGTTGCAGACAGAGCCTTCCGTGAGCTTTGTACTTCCTTTGGAGCTTGTATGTCTACTACTGAGCTTGTAAGTGCAAAGGGCATATCCTACAACAGTAAAAAAAGTGCATCACTTATGGAGATATCTGAGCTTGAACGACCCTGCGGAGTTCAGCTTTTCGGCTGTGAGCCTGATACTATGGCTTATGCGGCGGAGTTTTCGCTCAGATATAATCCTGATTTTATAGATATAAATATGGGCTGTCCTGTGCCTAAGGTGAATTCCATCGGCTGTGGCTGTGCATTGATGATCGACCCTGATTTGTGCGGTCGGATTGTAGAGTCTGTAAAAAATGCAGTGAATGTTCCTGTAACCGTGAAGATACGCAAGGGTGTAGACTCTGAGCACGTAAACGCGGTAGAGGTGGCAAAGGTCTGCGAGCAGGCAGGTGCCTCGGCTGTGACAGTGCACGGCAGAACAAGAGAGCAGATGTACAAGCCCTACGCAGACTGGGAAATCATCAGGCAAGTGAAAGAGGCTGTCAGCGTTCCCGTTATCGGCAACGGTGATATCTTCACTGCAAAGGATGCAGTGAGGATGTATGAGGAGACAGGCTGTGACCTTGTGATGGTTGGCAGAGGTGCTATGGGAAATCCTTGGATTTTTTCGGAGATTAATGCCTATATGTCAGGGGAGATTGTTCTTCCCGAGCCTACTCTTTCTCAGCGACTTGATATTATGCGCAGACACATTGAGTCCCTTTGCGAGTATAAGGGCGAAAACGTGGGTATGCGTGAAGCCAGAAAGCACGTGGCTTGGTATATCAAAGGCTTTCACAGTGCGGCATCACTTCGTAACGAAGCAGGTAACCTCCGTACTCTGGAGGATTTTTATAAATTGTTAAAACGAGTTGCTACAACTCAGGAAATATAAGGAATGGAGCAGAAAATTATGGACGTAACAAAGAACATTGAACTGGTTGCTCAGTTTGACAAAGAAGTAGCAGAAGCTATGGACGCTGAGTACCGCAGACAGTGCAGAAACATTGAGCTTATCGCAAGTGAGAATATTGCTTCTCCTGCAGTTATGGCTGCAATGGGTACAGTTCTCACAAATAAATATGCAGAGGGTTATCCCGGCAAGCGTTACTACGGCGGCTGCCAGTGCGTAGACGTTGTAGAGGAAATCGCAAGAAAACGTGCTTGTGAGCTTTTCGGTGCAGAGCATGCAAACGTTCAGCCTCACTCAGGTGCACAGGCAAACCTTGCTGTTTACTTTGCTATTCTTGAGGCAGGCGACACAGTTATGGGTATGAGCCTTGCTGAGGGCGGACACCTTACTCACGGTTCACCTGTAAATATGTCAGGTAAAATCTACAACTTCGTGCCTTATGGTGTTGATCCTGAGACTCATGTTATCGACTACGATAAGGTACTTGAGATTGCAAAGGAGTGCAAGCCTAAGCTCATCGTTGCAGGTGCTTCTGCATATCCCAGAGTTATCGACTTTGCTAAATTCAGAGAGATTGCTGACGAGGTTGGTGCATATCTCATGGTAGATATGGCTCATATTGCAGGTCTTGTTGCCGCAGGTGTTCATCCCAATCCCGTTCCTTACTGCGACTTCGTTACTACAACTACTCATAAGACACTCAGAGGTCCCAGAGGCGGACTTATCCTCTGCAAGGAAGAGTACGCAAAGGCAATAGATAAGGCTATCTTCCCCGGCTCTCAGGGCGGTCCTCTGGAGCATATCATTGCTGCTAAGGCTGTTTGCTTCGGCGAGGCTCTGTCTGATGATTTCAAGGCTTACGGCGAGAATATCGTTAAGAACTGTAAGGCTCTGGCAGACGCTCTTGTTGCACGCGGTCACAAGCTTGTCAGCGGCGGCACAGATAACCACCTGCTTCTTCTTGACCTGCGCGACAGTGATATCACAGGTAAAGAGCTTGAGGCAAGACTTGACGAGGTAAACATCACAGTCAACAAGAACACAGTTCCCAACGAGCCCAGAAGTCCCTTTGTTACCAGCGGTATCCGTATCGGTACTGCCGCTGTTACAACCCGTGGCTTCGGTGTAGAGGAGATGGAGAAGATTGCAGACCTCATTACAATGGTAATTGAGGACTTCGAGGGCAACAAGGAGAAGTGTATTGCAGAGGTTAAGGCTATCTGCGACAAGTACCCCCTTTACGCATAATTGATTATTATATATTAAGTAGGGCAGAGGCGTGCTTCTGCCATGATTGGAGTGGATGTTATGTCATCACCTCTGGCTGACAGAATCCGTCCCGATTCCCTTGATGATATAGTAGGTCAGAAGCACCTGCTATCACAGGGGAAGCCTCTGAGACGGATTATCGAAAGCGGCGAAATTCCAAACTTAATATTTTACGGACCGTCCGGCGTGGGTAAAACCACGCTGGCGACTTATATTGCCAGAAAAACCAACAAGACCCTGAAAAAGCTCAACGGAACTACCGCTTCCACCGCGGATATCCGTGCAGTTGTGCAGGAGCTTGACACCTTCTCAGGCTTTGGGGGAATACTGCTGTATCTGGATGAGATTCAGTATTTCAACAAGAAACAGCAACAGACCCTCCTTGAGTTTATTGAGGACGGACGTATTACCCTTATTGCGTCTACTACAGAGAATCCATATTTTTATGTATATAACGCAATTCTGTCCCGAAGCACAGTGTTTGAGTTCAAGCCTGTGGAGCCTGCTGATTTGGAGCCTGCGGTGCGTCGTGCAGTGGGTATTCTCCGGGAAGAAAAGCAGGAGGATATTGAGATTACTGACGAGGCTGTAAAGCATATATGCAAGTCCTGCGGTGGAGATGTACGCAAAGCCCTGAACGCAGTGGAGCTGTGTGCATTGACGGCAGGTGACATTGATGGTGTTAAAACTATTGATGCAGAGCTTGCCCGTGAGCTTTCTCAGAAAAGTGCATTCCGCTATGACCGAGATGGTGATGAGCATTATGACATTATCTCGGCATACCAGAAGAGTATGCGCGGCTCTGACCCTCAGGCGGCACTTCACTATCTTGCAAGGCTTCTCATAGCAGGGGATTTGCCCTCTGCCTGCAGACGGCTTATGGTTTGTGCCTGTGAGGATGTGGGCTTGGCTTATCCTCAGATTATCCCCATTGTTAAAGCTTGCGTGGATATTGCACAGGCAGTGGGACTTCCTGAGGCAAGGCTTCCCTTGGCAGACGCAGTGCTACTTGTGTGCTTAGCACCTAAGTCAAACTCTGCGCACGATGCCATTGCTGCGGCTTTTGCTGATGTTGAGGCAGGCAAGGCCGGCCCTGTGCCCAGAACTTTGCAGAATAAGCACTTTGACGGAGCAGACAACAATAACCCCGGTCAGTTTTATCAGTATCCCCATTCTTTCCCTGACCACTACGTGCCTCAGCAGTATCTGCCCGATATGCTGAAGGACGTAACCTACTATGACTTCGGAGATAACAAAAACGAGCAGGCATTCAAGGCTTACTGGGATAAGATAAAGGGTAAATACGGAGTATAAAACCGATAATACAAAATCATAATTTTTGACAACAGGCACAGGCTCTTTTCGGGGTCTTGTGCCTGTTTCTGTGTGTAATGTACTTTTGGGGATAAAATAAAATCAGCCTTATAGCCAAAAATTATGATTTGCTACAAAACCCCATAGACAGTGCGTTTTCAAACTTTGTTAAATTTTATTGCGTTAAATAGGTGGATAAAAAAAGGTTATATATCTTAGATAAAAGTGGAACGAAAACCTTGTGTATTAATAAAGTGGAATAATTCGGAAATAGAAAAATAATTCTCGTGCAATTTTGTATAATAATTATAACTGGTAGTATGCGGAAATATTATCTGCGTACTATACAATTTACTTCTAACGAAGGAGGAATTTTTATGGTAAGAAGAAAGCATCGACTGATGTCACTTGTGCTTTGTCTGCTTATGGTACTGTCACTTGCAACTGTTGCAACAACAGCTACTGTATCTGCAGCCAATGGCGACACAGTCTATTGCCAGAACGACAAAAACTGGGGCGAAGTCTACTGCTATATGTGGACTGACGACTCCAACAAGAATGCCCAGTGGCCCGGTGTCAAGATGACAAAAGGCGAAGGCAATCTCTGGTCTTACACTGTTACCGGCGATTGGGGAAACATCATCTTCAATAACGGCGGCAACGGCGACCAGACAGGGGATATGACCCATCAGGGTAACGGCAGCTGTTACAACAATGGTAACGGCCAGTGGTCAACAATTGACACACCCGATCCCAAGCCTACAGACCCCAAGCCTACAGATCCAAAACCCACAAACCCCACACCTACTCCCGGTAACTATGTAGTATACTGCAAGGACGAAGCAGGCTGGGGTAAAGTATGTGTTTACATGTGGACAGACGGACAGGGAGATAACAAAGCATGGCCCGGCGTTGCAGCAACAAATATCGGTGATGGTGTTTGGATGCTTGAGTATGACAAGGATTATGCAAAAATTATCTTCAATAACGGTAGCGACCAGGCTAAGACTGGGGATCTTACTCATCCCGGTTCAGGTCAGATGTATAACAACAAGACAGGTCAGTGGTCACTTTATGATCCAAGCCAGCTTCACATCAAGGAAGTAACAGCTGACCCTGCTTCTCCCCAGTACACAGGCGTAGAGATTAAGCTCTCTATCACAGCAGGCGGCGGCGAGGGCGACCTGCTCTATAAGTTCTCTGCAGGCTCAACTGTAATCAGCGATTATTCCGCTAACTCTACAGTAACATGGACTCCCACAACTGCAGGCAGCTACACAATCAAGTACGAAGTAAAGGATGAGGCAGGCAACACCAAGTCTGAGACAGCTTCCTTTACAGTTAAGGATATTGCTTCTGAGGTTAAGCCCGTTCTTCAGAAGGTTGATGTAACTCCCTCAAATTCTTCTGCAAACGAGATCCAGAAGGGTCAGGAGGCTACAATCGACATTACTGCAGGCGGCGGTAACACAGGCACAAAGCTCCTGTTCTACAAGGTTAAGGTTACAGACCCCAATGGTAAGACTGCTAACGTTCCTTACTACACAACCAAGGACGCTTACAAGTTTACACCCACAACTCTGGGTACTTATACAATCGAGGTTTCCGTTCAGGGCTCTGACAACGCAACAGTTACAAGAGAATACAAATATGACTGTGTAGGAGAGATTACACCTTCTGATAATCTTTCTCTCACTGTTAAGACCACAGGTAAGACTGAGGTAGGCTCCACTGTTACCGTAACAGCTACAGCTTCAGGCGGTACAGCTCCCTACACCTATCAGTTCAAGCTCAACGGTCAGGTTGTAAAGGCTTACTCTTCTGCATCCTCTTACTCCTTTGAGCTTGCTAATGCAGGTTCCTACACTGTAGAGGTAACTGTTAAGGACAGCGATGGCGCTACAGCTACAAAGTCTGACACATTTACAGTAAACGCAGGCGGAGAACCCGGTCCCAACCCCACTAACCTTAAGGGTGACGCAGACTGTGATAAGGAAGTAAACATCAAGGACGCAACTGCTATCCAGAAGCACATTGCTCAGCTTGAGGAACTGTCCGCACAGGGCGTAATTAATGCAGACGTTGATTTTGATGATGACATCACAATCAAGGATGCAACCATGATTCAGAAACATATTGCAGGTATTGATGTAAACTGGTAAGGAGGAATTATAAATGAGTAAATTCAAGAGATTAACAGCTTTTGTACTCGTTTTCATCCTTGTTCTCACAGTTGGTATCATCGGTATTTCTGCTGCTGACAGCGATGTTGCAGAGGTTTCTGCTGCATCTGATACTGCAGGTATTACTGTATACTTCAAGAGTGAAGATACAGTTCCATATATCTATTACTGGAATGCATTGCC
>JAZSLX010000023.1:0-27183 GCA_045535605.1 Ruminococcus sp. | reverse complement strand
CTCATCTTTATTTTCGACAATGTCTGTATCGCAGGAAACCACCTGAGAAAAATCTATGATATCAGGATTAGCTCCTCTCCAGTTGGTACTTCTTGTAACTATGAACTTGCGAGCATTTGTATCAACATACACCTTCTCATTGTTACCAAATACAAGAGCGGGGTTAAAAGACCCCAGCTGTCTTTCATTTTCTTCTCTGTAAGCAAGCTGTTCTTTAATCTCTGCCACAGTTGAGCTTCTTCGCTCGCTGAAAAAAGGGCTGAGCTTTCTTGCGCAATCCTTGCATAGATTGCCGTCCTCAAGCTTTCTGTTACCTAAAAGTCCGATTTTCTCACCGCATACATCGCAAAATTTCTTGTCAAACAGTCCCATAATTTACCTCCTGAAAAAAATAATAATTACAAACTCGGCTTGTTGACTGAAAAGCCGAAATAGATTATAATAAAAATAAGTATGGGCGGTCTTTGCTTTTGTTGGCGCAACGCAAAGACTTCACACATAAGTGTGAATAGGGTACCCTTGGGGATTAAAAAAAGACAAGGTCTATACCCTCCTTCGAACTCTTGCAATTTAATTATAGGTATTTTCATTACCGCTGTCCCCACCCTTAAAGCATCTTTTAGTGTGGGAAAACACAGATTTTTTCTAAAAGTGTGGGAAAAGGTGTGGGATAGGGGGTTTACTGTAAAATCTATTGAAGGAGCTCGTTTATGAAGAAGAAACTCATAGGCATAATCGGGTTACTGATTATGCTTTTCACATTTTCAGGCTGCAGCAAAATCGGTGACAAAACCGCAAGTCTTACTGTGGTATATATAGTCACGTCTATACTTGCACTGTTACTGCTTGCAGGCTACTGTTTTATGATAAGAAAAAAGGACCCGTGGTTTCTTTTGCTGTTCTCGGCGGTGTTTGTAGTCAACATCGGCTACCTGACCCTTGCAATTTCGGCCACCTTAGAGGAAGCCCTGCTTGCTAACAGAATTTCTTATCTTGGCTCGGTGTTCCTGCCCTTATCAATGTTTATGATAATAATAAACACCTGCAAAATCCGATACAAAAAGTGGCTTCCTGCAACCCTTCTTACAATCAGCACCTTCGTATTTTTAGTTGCCGCAAGTCCGGGGTATCTGGATATTTACTACAAATCCGTCGCACTCCAGACCGTAAACGGCGTTACGGTGCTTGATAAAGTCTACGGACCTTGGCATAGTTTGTATCTGTATTATCTGCTTTTATACTTTACCGCAATGATTGTCACTATCGTCTACGCAACAGCAAAGAAGAAAATCGAATCCAGCATACACGCAGTTATCCTTGCCATCGCCGTTTTTGTAAACATCGGAGTGTGGCTTTTGGAGCAGATTGTAAAAATCGATTTTGAGTTTCTCTCGGTTTCATACATAGTAAGCGAGCTTTTCCTTTTGGGACTGTATCTGCTGCTTCAGGAAAACGGCGTGCTGTCTTCTCTGACGATAAAGTCTGACCTCAAAAGCTCAAATGATACCACCATAAAATCAGAAACAGAAGATGTTCCCGAAAGTCCCCAAAGCTCTGACTTTCCTCAATCTGATCAGGGTGTCCTAGTCGATAATACCGAAGAACAGTTTCGTATAAAGTGCGAATATTTATCTTCAAGGCTTTGCACCCTTACCCCCACCGAGCGGGAGATTTATGCATTATATCTTAAGGGCAAAAGCACAAAAGAGATTATGACCGAACTGAGTATAAAAGAAAACACCCTTAAATATCACAATAAAAACATATACTCAAAACTGGGCGTATCCTCCAGAAAAGAGCTCCTCAAAATAGCTACGGCAATAAACATCACCGCTAAATCTTAATAATAATCAGAACAAAAGCGTACTGCAGAAAATCCTCTACAGTACGCTTTTATATTTCAATGAGCAACTTACTCTCGGCTAATTCATATGATAGGATGCCAAAACGAGCCGCCCATGTCTCAAAACTATCGGTTATACCTATGAGCCATGTGTTATCTCTTTTGACAGTTAGTCATTTCCGTTATCTGTGAGGTGCTGTGTCCGAGAAGGTCACCCACCTGCCTTGGAGAAAGACTTTTGATTATTCCGTCAGGAATCCGGATTAATTATCATTGAAAACAAGCCTTTATTATGCTATATTATGAATGGTATATAATGCAGAAAATTTCTGCAATCTAATATATAAGCTGAATACAAATCACACTTATCCTGTACAAAAAAATTCTTCTTCAAAGTGTGATATTTGCTTATAGATTATTGTATAACATATGAAAGGGAGGTGATAACATGTCCTCTGAGCTGCAAAGAGCGGAAGCGGCTCTGAATAAATACGGTGATTCGCTGATGTATCTGGCATATTCTTACACGAAGAATATGGACGATGCACAGGATATGGTTCAGGATGCTTTTCTGAAATTTATGACAAAAGCTCCTGAATTTACAAGTGATGAACACGAAAAAGCGTGGCTTATACGCGTCACAATTAATCTGTGCAAAAACTTTCTCACCTCTACATACCGAAAAACTTATTCAGAGCTTGACGAAAACATAAGTGTCTGTGATGAATATTCCACAGGACTTGCGGAGATTGTAAACTCTCTGCCCGAAAAATACAGGACGGTTATCCACCTTTTCTACTACGAAGGGTACAGTCATAAAGAGATATCTCAAATTCTCAGTATAACCGAAACCTCAGTGTCAACGCGGCTTATGCGAGGCCGCAACCTACTAAAAAATATGATAGGAGATGATTATTTTGAAGGATAGCAAATTTACAGCAGAATATAAAAGCTCTGTAACTGACGTTATAGAAACTGTCGTTCTACCCACAGACTATAAATCAAAAATCCTCTCCGCTCTCAGAGAACAAGCTCAAAACACAGAGCCCGAAAAATCCGAAGCTCCTGTAGAAATCATTGACCGTCAGGAAGCACAAGCTCAGGAAACCCTTGAGAACACTCCCGATAACACTAAAGTAATTCACATCGAATCTGCAAAAACCAAAAAGAACAGCTCTATAAAGCACTACCTCTCAGTCATCTCAGGGGTAGCCGCCGCAATCGTTATAATTGCCTCAGTAATTCTGATTAATAATATGGGAATTGCAAACATCCCCGCAACAATGGACCTGAACTTCTCGGTAGCTTCTGCTACAAATCTGGCAAATATCTCGGGAGCAAAAATAACCTTCCGCAACAGTAATGGTGAAATCATCAAAAACGATGACGGCTCACCCGTAACCACTTACACAGATGAAAATGGCAACGTCTCAGTTACTCTTCCTGAGTCAGACAGCTATATTGCCATGATTTCTGCTGACGGCTATATTCCTTACGAGACCACCATTCAAGGCTCACACATCTATGTAAGCCCCGTTATGAATGAAAACACCTATCGTGCAGTCCTTACCTGGGAAAATAACTATGACCTTGATGCAATTCTCACGGTTACTCATGGTGATAAATCAGAACAGCTTTTCTACTTCAACAGTAATATCTACGATGAAAATGATGAACTTATCGCCGCTCTGGACACAGACAGTGCTGTTCCGGGTGCACCCGAGACCATCACCTTCAACACAACAGAAGACGGTGTCTTCCGTTTCTCCGTTGCATCCTACTCCTCCACTACCTCCGACAAACTCGACCTTGGACCCTCCGGTGCTTCGGTAACCCTGTATAAAGGAGACACTATCGTAGATACATTCAATGTAAATCCCGACACGCAGGATAACACATGGTGTGTTCTTGAAATCAGGAACTCAGAACTTCATGTAGTTGACAACACATATTCCGTCAATGCAATCACTGATATATACTAAATCAATGGAGGTATTTCACATGAAAAAGATATTATCCCTGACCCTTTGCATATTACTTTTAGCTTTGGCGGTATTCCCTCAGCTTTCAGCATCCGCCGCAGAAGAAGCTGAACTCTATCGTGACGAAAACTACATCTTCGAGGTTGTGGACGACTGTGAAATCTCTATCCACCACTATATCGGCTCAGAGGATATAGTTACAATCCCCTCCGTCATAGGTATTCTGCCTGTTAAGAGTATTGAAAAATGGGCATTCTTCGACACGGACGTAAAAGAAGTAATTATTCCCGAAGGAATCACTACTATAGGCGAAGAAGCTTTTTACAACTGTCAGTCTCTTGAGACGGTTACCTTACCCTCTACCCTTGAAAGCACAGGCACAGCAATATTTCGATTCTGCCAAAATCTGAAAACTGTAGAATTCTCAGGCACCGATTCAACCCCCGTACTGGGCGAATACCTTTTCTACGCATGCAACTCTCTGGAAAGCGTGAACATACCCTCAGATGTCACCTCCATTCCCGAGGGTATGTTTGCGTATTGTCAGAGCCTTGAAAACGTAGTTCTGCCTGAGGGCACAGAGCGTATATCCGACTATGCTTTCTACGGAAGCGGTCTTTCCAGCATCACTCTCCCGGAAAATCTTAACTACATAGGTGATATGGCATTTGCAGACTGTGCAACTCTGGATGAGATTAACAATCTGAGCGAAACCTGCGATATAGTTATGGACAACGCATTCTCAGGCACTCCTGCAGGTAATCCCTATGAAGAAACAGAGAAAATCACAGTATACTTTGCAAACATCCCGGGCTGGACAGGCATCACAATTTCTTATGCAGAAACAGCAAATCCAATCTGGCGTGATATGAACATGACCTTTATGGAAACAAATTCCTTTGGTCAGGATATCTACAAGGCTGAAATTCCGATTTCATCAACAATTCATTTCTCCGGCTACGCCGAGAATAAAAATGTGCTCATCTCAACCACGATGTCTAATGATATTGCGGATAACAAAGCATATTTCATAAATGATAGCCTGTCTCTTGGCAGCTATAATTATTCTGCCGATATAAACCCCCTGTCCCCCGATGCCACAGAGCCTGATGCTACCGAACCCGAAACTACAGTACCCGAGACTACAGTACCTGAGACTACAGTGCCCGAGACTACAGTGCCCGAAACTACAGTGCCCGAAACTACAGTGCCTGAACACACAGAGGATACCACCGAATCCACGCCAAAGGACGAAGAAGACAACACAATCACAGTTTACCTTAACACAAACAGCGAATGGAAAAGTGCGTATATTTATGGCTTCTATGGCGAGGCGGATGATGCTGCAACAGACGAACCTTTTGGCACATACCCCGGCATACAGATGACTTTAGCAAAAAGAACCTCTGATGGTGTAGAAACTTATAGTGCACAGATTCCTGCCGATATTGACTACATCAAATTTTCAGACGGATCCACGGCAAACAATTACACAGATAACATCAGCAATGGCGAGCTTGTGCATAACAGAGGATTCCGCATTACAGAGAAAGGTGAGATGTATTGGGATTATGACATATATGAGTATGCAATCACAATATACTTTGCAAACCACCTGTCCTGGACAGATCTGGAGGTTCATTATTTGTCACCCGACTCAGACAGTGTTTCAGACTGGCGAGTTGCGCCAATGACATTCTTTGAAACAAATTCTTTTGGTCAGGATATCTACAAGGCTGAAATCCCTCCAAAATTAGAGTTTATTTCATTAATCGGTTACAGTGACAGCGGAGATTTTTTACATACCCAAATCACGACACCGGAGAACGGTTACGGATTCTATATAACTCAGTTGAAAACAGGCGTATCTGATTACGACAAATATAAATACGATCCCAACGTAAACCCTCTGGAACCTGAAATTGCAACAAATGACGAAGAAGACAACACAATCACAATCTACTTTACATCAGCCGAGGTATGGGAGGATGCGTATGTTTACGGCTTTTATGGCGACTCATATGAAACCAAAACAGGAGAACCCTTAGGCACATATCCCGGTATAAAGATGACATACTTTGCAACAAATCCATATGATCAGAAAGTTTATTGTGCAAAAATCCCCTCAGATATAGATTACATACAATTCTCGGATGGCTCCTCGGAAAACAGACGCACAGATTATATTACCAGTAAACATTTTACAGATAACATCATATTCTACACATATTTCCTGAAAGGAGAATATTGGGATACTGATTTCTTTCCGTTCGCAGATAACCTCAATTTCTTTGGGGTAGCTCCCGAAGAGCGTATAAACATCTACTTTACCAACAACAAAAACTGGGAGAATGTGTATATCTACGCCTCCTATAATACACCCGATACAGAAATAAAAACCGAGCTTTTCGGAACATACCCCGGCATGAAGATGACCTGTATAGGAAAGAATTCCTCAGGCGATGAAATTTACTGTGCAAAAATTTCTATCAGCACATACTATATTGTTTTTTCTGACGGAACATCAGGCACCAACAAAACAGATAACATCATCACCACCGATATAACCTATATAGAAGATAAAAACTTCGGCTTCTACCTGACTGATATGGCTTCAACACATTGGAATCACGAGAGATATGTTTTTGGAGTTGACCAAGACATAGAACCCACAGAAGTTCAGCCGAAAACAAACCTGCAGCCCGTTGGTGCTTCTTCCCCCGATGAGCTTTCGGGTATTATTACAGAGGACGGCTTCCTTATCGGTGCAACCTACACTGAAGTGGTTATACACGAAAAAGGTAAATTAGTCCCAATAAGTGCTCAGGCAAATGCTCAGCGAAGCGCAAATATGGAAAAGGCAAACAACGTCAGACTCATGGGTGACAGCAACCTTGACAATCAAATCGCTATCAACGATGCAACAGCAATTCAGAAATATGTCAGCTTACTACCCATGAACGGCAGTGCTTTTGACTCTAAAAACGCTGATGTTGACTGCGACCGCGAGGTTACCATTAAGGATGCCACCGCTATTCAGAAGTGGCTTGCAAAAATAGAAACAGGTTACGATATTGGTGCGTTCATCAAATAACCTTGTGAGCCGATGTTGCTAATAAACTGTACACAAAAAGCTTAATAAAAAAATAACCCTACTGTCCGTTTTGGACAGTAGGGTTATTTTCTGTCAGCCGCTTGTCACGGCTGTGTGGAAACGGAGGTTTTGTCTCCACAATTCAAAGGGGGAAAGGATCACATGAAATCAATCACTTGTAAACTTTGTTTTCATAGAGTTACCTTCTTATCAAAACGTAAATCCTTCTTCACTTTCATTCAGTGTATAACAACATCAAATAATAGTTATATCAGTTTCTGTAAGGCTGTACATACTTCCGAGATCATTATTAACAGGACAATAGTGTGTATCCTTACCACCGAAATCAATACGAAGGGTTTCTGCTCCAATGTCGGTGCTGAAAAAGCCGTTGTTAAAGGCGATTTTTGTCACTTCTTCAGGAACCTGTATCTCGTAAACTGTTACACCCTCCTCGTTTACTCTGTAAGGTGTCATCAGTACACCGGGGTTGGTTTTTGACATTCCCGTTTCAGGGCTGAAGTATTCGCAGTAAACATTTTCCCAACCAAGCACATTATCAAACCTTACTGTGTATGTTTTGGGTATGCACTCCACAGCCTCGCCTGCCTTACCTGCACCGTCAATTCCTGCAATGTACTTCTGAATGCTTGTTGCATCCTTAACGGTTATCTCATTGTCGCCGTCGCAGTCAGCAAGTTCTGTGTTTATCTCATCTGCTGTAGCCAGTCCTGCAATGTATTTCTGGATAATTGTTGCGTCTTTGATGTTCACAGTACCATCATCATCAGCATCTCCGAATATCCTATCCAGAACCACGAAGCTTATGGTTTTTTCGGCATATTCTCCGTAAACATCAGTTGAGGATACGGTCATGGTATATTCTCCTGATGTCTTCGGTCTGTATGTTATACTTGTTGTGGAGGTTAAATCATAGACGTTGTACTCATCACATTCTAAGTATCCATCGTGCCATACTATATTTCCATCACCATCTCTGATTGCTACGTCAAGCTTCGGAAAAACATAATTGGCAGTATAGTTTTTGCTTTTTATGTTTAAATAATTTGCATCAATGGTAAAGTCAATAGGCTCTGACAAATAATGTATCTCTTTATCCATTGTTATAGACGAGATTTCATAAGGATGGTCTACAACTTCCACCTCAAAACTCTTCGATGCTACGGCACCTGTCCAATCAGTAACTTCTACCGTTATTTTATAAGTACCCTTCTGGCTCCAAGGACCTATATTTACAGAATCCAGATTAATTTCATCCATATAAGACTTGTCGCCTTTAGTCACTGTGCTTTCGCCTGTGGTCAGATTTTCCCGTGTCACCGTGTAGGAATAGGTGCCATATCCGCCTTCGGTATACAGATAACATATGCTGGTTTTATGAAGTCGGCAGTCATTTTCATTATCATCCCAGAGCCACATATCAGGCAATCCGTTTGATAAACCGAACTCAAGAACCTTCAGAGGCTTCCGCTGACCTTCTGTCACATAGTAATTGTATCCCGTAGTAGCTTTATAATACTCGCCGTTATTATCGTCGATGTTTCCGTTACCGTCTGTGAAATAAATCTCAGCCTCAGATACATCGTGAAGATAATATTTGTAGTAATAACCTCTTTTTCTCATTGTTCTCATCATCTCAGCTTCTTTAAACCCGCCATCATCTGTTCTGTAATATAAAACGGGATCATCGTAGCCTATGTAATAAATTGTTGTAGTATCACAGAATTTGACGGTATATTCACAACCCGCTTCAACACTATCTTCGAATATAAGGTGCATATCCTCTCTATAACCCAACTGGTCGGACCTTGTATCATCGTATTCGTTTACAAGCTCCACCTTTTTTACAACAAGGTTTCCGTGGTCTCCTTCGCTATTGATAAATGTAATTTCAAAATTATACTCATCGAAGTTCTCGCCGTTAAGACCGGGGACCAAGTCTTTGAGGGAATAGATAGTAGCACCGTATGATCCACTGTAAGATTTTATCTTATCATCATAATCAATCCTATATTTAACTCCGGGTAAGAAGCTGCCCTCGTATTTTACGCCGTCCTTCTCAGCAGTAAAAGTAATAGTAGTTGTTGAACGTGTAATTCCTGATAAATCGAACGCCACATAGATTCCTTTACTCTCGTCGGGAGCTTTAACATTGATAGTCTTCATTGATGTAATCGCTTTTGTTCTGTTTGGGGCATTGAGTGCACCTTCCACAGAGGATGTTGCATTGAGGGCATCATAAGCAATCCAACAGAAGCCATCGTCGAAAAGACTTGTCCATTCTTTGCCCAATGTATTAACAGCCTTGAAAGCACCCATTTCGCCCGGGTCTACAGCATCGTTGCGGTTGATATCGCACCAGATATTATCGTTGTAACCTACCAGAGTCCATGTCGAAGAGATCAGATAATCCAAAGATTCGGCTGTGATCATCTCACCTTCAAATTTTTCGTTCTCGGGAACACTTTCGTGTTTCTCGATAGTATTATTCAAATCCCAACTGTATGAGTTGGTTTCAAATGTAATAAGTTTTCCATTTATAAGATTTGTTTTGATTTCGGCAAGGTCTGTGTCATCAGCTGAGGTTATCTGAGTGTCAGCACCGCCGATTTCTCTTAGGTCAGAACTACTATCCATACGATACTTTATTGCCTCACGCCAGGCTTCTTCCTTATTAGGCCATTGTTTGTAATCATCGCAATATGCTTCATCATACAGATAGGTTGTATTGGTAGCGCATCCCATGGTTTTCAGGAAGTGGTAAGTATCCTCAAGAGCACTTCCGTTTTCTATACATTGATTAATAATATGATAGACGAATGTAGGTGAAAATGAGTTTTCGTATGTACTCTCCACGCCGCGGAGTTTATTAATTTCATAAGTAAACTGATAATATACAGTTGCAAACACAGCAGTGTCAATTGCCTCATAACCACGATAATATGTACTTCCGCAAACGGGGGGGAAATATGGGGACTGGCTGTTGTCAACGGATGCAGGCAACTTGCCGTCAATCTCGTCGCCCGTTGCAGTTCCAATTTCATCATCCGTTGCATCGGGTACAGTGTCAACCTCATCGTCTGTTGCATCGGGAATAATCTCAGACTCATCGTCAGTTGCAACCTCATCCTCAGTTGCAATTTCAAGCTCGTCGTCGGTTGCAGCTCCAAGCTCATCGTCTGTTGCAACTCCAAGCTCGTCGTCTGTTGAGGCAAAGCTCTCCGATGACAACACATCTACTCCTGTTGTCGCCTGTGCCGAAGCAAAAAAAACTGATACGGAAGATAAAATCAGCATCACTATCAACAATACTGAGCATAAGCGCTTAAAATTTAACATAACAAATTCCTCCTAAATATTACTGAAATAAGGATAATCAAGCAGTATAATCTGTACCATTCACTTTGTGTTCATGGGAATTCCTCCTTAAAAGAACCGATATTTTTTTGCCTTTCACCCACTATACAATAAAGGAATTCAAAACATCACAAAAAACTTTAAATTTTTTCTAAAATAATGCAGCTGCCATATCAGCACGATGTTTTACCTGCAGGTTGGCTGCAGAGCTTCTAACCAACCAAGCTTAATCTCAGGAGCACAACCGAGCGACAGTTGCTCTCTCCCAACTGAGAAAAAAACACAGGACATTATCACAATGTCCTGTGTTTTCTTTGCTCGGATTTCAATGCTAATGATTTAATTTGGGTGCTCCCTATGCTACAACGTGAGTAATACACAAAGGTCAGCATCCTTGCGAACTGATATTTACTGCCAGTCTTTCTTGCTGAGGTTTTTCATCATATCAATAACGCTTTGAATCATCATATGATAACTCTCAGTGGCATCAATAGAAAGATTGTCAAATACACCAAGGGAATCAAGAGTAGAAAAGCCATGTGTTACAACACGCATAGCAACATACATATGGTCCATAGAATCTTTGTCCTCTACCCCATACTGTCTGAGAATAAAATAGATAGGCTGAACAAAGCTCTCAATGGCTTTCTCAAACTCCGGATCCCCAAGAAATCTCTGGTCAAGTAAAAGCTCGTAAAGATATTTATGATCTTTCAGGAATATTCTGAACGCGTCGCCGGCTTTATAGGTTGCCTCTTCCAGCGGTAATCCCGCAACAGTCGCCTCGATATAATCCGTATACATTACCGCAGCAAGCTTTGCTACCTCTAACAGCAGGTCGTACTCATTCTTTATGTGATTATATAAGGATGATGCCTGAACACCAAGCTTTGTTGCCAACTGTCGTATAGAAAAATTATCAGTTCCGTTTTCGTCAATCATCTGAAAAGCAACCGACACAATCAAGTCTCTTGATAAAAATTTCTTAGTCATAAAACCACCTTGTTTTTAAAAAAATCTCAGGGTAATATTCAGACACCTGAAATTATAATTTTATCATAGTCGTTTCAAAGCTATTGTAACAGTTTTATTATATCATCAGTTTTATCGGATGTACATAGCAAAAATCACTCCCGCCACAATCCCATAGTAATTCAGCATTTACAAAAAATCAATTCTTTTTCTATTGCATATTTGATTTCCATGAGCTATTATTACAACCAAACTTGATCTCAAAAGGATGACAATGAGAGTTTTTTTGAACAGCATCCCACAAAAAGAAAAACAAAAGCACGGCACAGAGTAAATATATATCTTTGCAAAAGAACACAGGGCGTAAATCCCTGTGTTCTTTTTGAATTTATTAATATACTTATAAGCCCTGCAAAAAGCTACAGGTTTATGTTATCTTCGGTTTGTATATGGGTGAGGCACATAAAAGCCTAGAAATATCATGCATTTTCTGAGGTATCGTTATTTTCCTCGTCGCAATCTGCCTGCTGTTGATTTTCGGTCTGAAGGCGACCGATTATATCATCAATGTTTTTGCTTTCCTTGGGCGATTTGTGACCCATTGCGGTTTTGACAAACACTATCAGCTCATCAATAAAGATAAACAGCACAAGTGCGATAATGGTCAGCAGTCCCCCTGAGGAGAAGAAAAAGCTATAAAAAGCATTCAGAAAAGTTAGCTTGCATATCATTACGGACACAACTCTGTCCGCCTCAATGGGCTCATCGGGAATATCATTTGCAATTCCCTTAGTCTGAAGCATAAGCCTTCCGTCCTCATGTGTTGGAGCAACAATAACCTCATGGGTAATCAGGCTGCCGGTCATCATACCGCTGCCCTTGTAGGTAACTACATCCCCCACCTGTATATCCATAGGGTCCGAAACCGTCTTGCTCAGGATAACATCGCCTACTTTAAGCTCAGGCTCCATGCTTCCGCTTGCAACCCTGAACACCGAATATCCGAAAAACGTGGGATTGGTTCCCTTGAGTCGGGCAACAAATGAGGATACAATGGAAATCGCCAGCACTGCAATTAAAACCCAGCACAGCACATCAAGTATTGATTTTCCGATTTTTAATGCTTTTTTCATAGTTGTGCACCCTTCTGACAAATGAGTTTTTTATTAGCTTTGAATCTTGCTCTGATATAACAACCCTATCAACAATAATCGCACAAGTGAAGAAAAGACAGCAGAGTAGACTCTGCCGTCTTTTAATTTTTGTGTATTATCAGATTAACTCTGTGTTTCAGTTTGTATAATATCTTCTTGTATAATATCTTCTTGTGTAGCCTCTTCTTGTACAGTATCTTCTTGCGTAGACTCTTCCTCTGTGTCAGTGTCTTCTGAGCCGTCTGAAGAGAGCTGTGCTTTTTCTTCTTTAACAAGACGGACAAGAGTAAAAGCTTCATTAATAAAAAGAATTGCAAGGAAGCCTAAAATCACAACAAGTCCCCAAGGAGTAAGGAAGAAGCTGTATGCTGCACTGAACAAGGGCATTCTGCGTATCATTACGCCGATTACCTGATCCTCTGATATCTCAGGGTCAATATATCCGTTGGCAATACCCCTTGTCTGCAGATAATACTTACCGTCGTATTCATAGGGCTTCACTATCACCTCGTGGGTGATGGTCTTGTCCTTGTAGCTGTCCTGCTCACCTTTATAGGTGACAATATCGCCAACCTCAAGAGCAGAAATATCTGATACTTTTTTTGACAGGATTATGTCCCCTGTTTCAAGTGTCGGCTCCATACTGGAGGAGGAAACCCTCAATATCTGATAACCGAACAGCTGTGGGGTTTTACCTTGTATCCTTGTTGCAACAAGAGTTATGACCATTACGAAGGTAATAGCCAGAATACATACAATTAAAATGTTCTTATACTTTTTCAATGGAATGTTCTCCTACAAGGCGAGGATATCTTAATTATAAGTTATATACAGATCGCTTAGATTAATTGTCACGGTACCTGTGTAGCTTGCAGGCACATCAATAAACCAGTAAACGTCCTGAGGTGCGCCATTTGCAAGGTCGATGTTATCCTCAATACATACCACTGTTGCGTTTGTACTGTTGTCTATACCTGTGAAGGGTTTATAGGTCTTCTCAGGTTCAGTGATACCAACATGGAGACTACTGCTTACAAGGGCATTCTTAAGATTGAGTGACACAACTGCCATACCTGTTGTACCGTTTTGGATAGTGGTTTTAAAGTAAGTCAATTCACCTTTTTCAAGGGTTATGGCGTTAGTTGCCTCAGTTTCGGAATATTCAACGATACCTTTTGTGTTGGTACCAATGTAGGTTTTAAAGGTACAGCCTGAGCCATTCACTTTTCCTTTCTGAGTATACTCCATCAGGTTAGTTGTTTTTCCCGGACTCATAGTGCGGTCATACCACGAAAACGTTGTACCTACAACAAGCACCAGAACTAACACAAGAACTGCCGCATAGGATATAACCTTCAGAAGATTTATTCTGTTTTTCATGGTATCACCGCCTTTTGTTTATTAATTGTGAGTAAAGTTAATCCATTGACCAGTATCAGTAACATACATTTTACCACTCAATGATGATTTGCCCATACCGCTGGAACCAGCATAAGCTTCTTGATAAGCAACCTGATTACTGCCATTCATTATCTTAAATGCAACATTGTAGAATACATCATCATTATTGAATGTAGCTGACCATATCTTATTACCATTGTAAGTATAACCGGTATCAGTCATATTGGCATATTTCCAAGTATCAGTATGTGTTCCTGATTTGTATTTATTATTATACTGTATAGTATTGCTGTTCCAATCAGATCTAACTACAAAGTAATATGTATATGTTGTAGACACCTCAAACTTCGCATAAAGTGTAACTGTGCCGTTTGAACCGCTGACAGTATAGTTTGTTGATGCGCTTGTGTAGTTATTACCGATAGTTGTTGTACATGAACTATTGGTGTACCAGCCAACAAACTTATAACCGGAAGCAGGTGTAGCATTAAGTGCTACGCTTGAGCCCGACAGAATATTAGAAACTGAAGTAGCATTGTTTACGGTTGCAGTACCACCGCCAGAGGGTGTTACTGAGGTCCTGACTGTCAGGGACGCTGTACTCTGCTTAAACTTAGCATAGTAGGTAACTGTTGAGCCGCCTGCGCCATTTGCTGTAATAGTCTGGGAGGCAGTCATATAGGTTGAACCTATATTTGTTGTAGCGGCTTGGTTTGTATACCAACCGTCAAATGCATAACCTGAATTAGGTGTTGCAGAAATCTTAATGCTCTGACCGGGACGAACCTTAAGGGACAGGGGTGAACTGCTGTCGTTGAGCTTAACGCTACCGCCTGCAAGAGCAGAAACCTTGAATGTAAACATATCAGCAGGATTAAACTCGATAAGCTTATTATCAGCTGTGAAGAGATATGTTCCTCCTAATTCATCGGAAAGTCCGGGTAATCCGGATGCAGGATACCTATTACCATTATCAATACCATCATTTAGTATAGCAAAAAACTCTCCACTGTCAGCAGTATTAAATGTCATCTTGTAATAAGTTGTAGCACTGTCGTATTCTGCTTTTTTACCGGGCCAATTACCTGAGAAATGTGTAGTGTCTAATTCAATGCTATTAGACATAAATGTCTGTTCATAGCCCACATGGATCGTGTAATTGTTCTTTGTCCCTTGTGACTCTCCACCTGCCGGTATTTGGTTACCACTATTATTGTTTACAATAGCATAATAGGTCTTATCCGGACTTAAGGTACCGCTTGGAATGTCAAGATAATAGTTGCCAGAATCTGTTTTAGTCAGTTTTGTTCCAGGCCAATCACCAATAACAGGAGTATCGTTTTCATAGATATAAAGGTATGTATTAGTATGATTGAAACTACTCTTGTCTACTATGATTCTTGTGCTGCCGTCACTAGTCTTGTGGTCGTTTGCACCATAGGCATAGATATAATAATTGCTATAGGAAGACCTAGGCTCAATATAGATAGTTGTCGTACGGGTTTGCTGGAACTTAGCAGTATATGTCTTGTTTGCAGATAATGTTACATCATAATTTGCATCTGAGCTGACAAATGTCGCTCCGTCATACCAACCAACAAAGCCATAACCGCTGTTTGCTGATGCCGAGAGCTTTACAGTTGTTCCTTTGTAGCCTTTGTGGGATGTTCCTGAGCTGCCTGCAGTAACACTACCGCCTGCAGCAGGATCAGCCACTACATTAATGGTATACTCGGGCTTCTCCTCAAACCTTGCGAAATAGGTTATATCTGAAGTGACTGTCTTAGTCAATGTTGCCGAAGTGGTAACCTGCGATTCAGTTGTAAAGTTTTCATCGGTATACCAGCCCTTGAAATCATAATTGGCATTCGGCACAGCCTTGAGTGTTACAGATGAGTCCTCTATAACCCTTTCTGTACCGCTGGTGTACTTGGTACTAGATGTTCCTACCTGAATACCACCACCGGCAAAGTTTGCGAGTTTATTTCCCTGATTGTCATAGGTTCGGGCATCATAGGTTACAGCACACTTAGGCGTAGCAACAATAAGCTGCATATTGATAGTTACATCACTGCCAAGAAGTGCATTTATCTTATTGGCAGGTGCATTACAATCAAGCCAGACAGCAACCTGAATAGTGTCTGTTACGTTTGCGTTATATGAAAAGAGTCTGTTCTTTGTAGTCTCAGTATTATTCCAGTAAAAATCTGTCGGTTGTGCTGTCAGTGTGCCTTTTCCACCGCCGACATTTGTTATGGCGTCATTAGACTGCACTGTATTTGAAGTTGTGAAAACATATGAGTTTGTTCCGTTTGAAACCATAATTCTGAAGGGTGAAGTGTCTATATTAGATACACTTCCCTTTTTGGCAGTTATGGTAGGCGCAACATTGAAGGCAAGGTAGCATTTCTTTGCGGTTTTAATATCAAAATCAAACTTGATGAACTTTGTTCCAATGTCGTTGGTGTTTGCCTCTCTGTATCCGCTGATTGTTCCGTTTGAATTATACTGAGAGGGAACAAAGAATTTCTTGCCGTCTAAGCTTGATACAGGTGAGAAGCTTGAGAAGCTAAGATCAAGATACTGACTGGTTGTCATATCGTAATCTATTAACTGAATTTTTGAGTTAGTAGCATCGGGATTGAGTGTAACAGTACCTTCAGATGTGGGAACACCACCTATGCTGACAGGTTCTGTATTTACCATAGTATAGGTAGTACCGCCCTCAATCCAGCTGTATGCAACACCTGCACCCATAATCATAATTATAAGAAGTGCCACAACTGACATCCATATTTGTCTTATATTAGATTTTCCGGTTTTCATATGCGGCACCTCCTTTTATATATTATTTATATCGTCTGTATCTTTTTATTGCTGCTCAGAAAAGTTTACTGGATAGATCAAACTGTTTTCTTCGCCTCTGTAAAGCCACTTGCCGTTACTGTTTTCACTTTCGTACCAAGTTATGAATCCGTTAAAGAAATATTGGGAATCAGTAATTTCATACTGCTGAGAATTTACACTGTTATTAAACTGTATACCGGCAAGCTCACTGCCTCTTGTCAAATCAATGTAGTATACAGGCTTATTTTCACCGTTATTGTGTGAATACGTCATCTCGTCACCAGGCCAAGTTGCAGTTGCCTTCGATCCGTCTTTACGCCAAGCATAGCACTTTGTTTTATTCCAGTCTGTCTGGAGTTGGAAGTAAACACGAATGGTATCATCTTTATCCTGCCAGTAACCAAAACAGCCCTGTAACTTTGTACCAGTACCTTCGCCGTTACCGCAAATTGCGATGAAAGTATGCTCGCCATTGGGGTCGGTCTTGATATTATTCATATCAGGTCCCCACTCATTCCACCACTGATCAATGTCAATGGAGTATCGGCGGAAGTAGAAGTTTTTGATAGTATCGGGAACATATGCTGTCCATGTTGAGGGGGCATCTTCTCCGCCGTCATCAGTTTTCTCCATAGCATAATATCGCTTTGAAGTATCATCAAATATATACATCATTGTATCGTATGTGCTTCCTTGATATGTATCCTTCTTGGAAACCCAATACTCTGCCCTAGCATCACCATAGCCATGTGTATTATCAACGAAGTTGTATTTTACGAGTTCATCAACGGTAGTTGTGAAGTCGATGTAGATGTCCAGATTACTGTTTGCTATATCGTTACCTGTAAACTCAGTACCTTCAAGCCAGAGTGCAAAGGTGATATTCAGGGTTTCACCCTCATCAAGCTGGAACAAAGGTGTACTGGTTGCATCGCCTTTATAGTAATAAGTTCCGTAAGCTTCAGTATTGGTCTGTGTTGTAGTTGGAGCACCTGTTGTAGAAATTGCAGTGATAGGTGCATAGTGCATTGTAACACCGGGCATCTGGTTAGGCTTGAACACAACAGGAGTTGAACCGTCGTTAAGATAAAATGACATTCTCAGCGCATTGAGAAGCTCAGTATTGGAGCACTGAACTATTGTACC
Source organism: Ruminococcus sp. (assembly GCA_045535605.1). Classification (GTDB taxonomy): domain Bacteria; phylum Bacillota; class Clostridia; order Oscillospirales; family Acutalibacteraceae; genus Ruminococcoides. Next base: position 9,366 of record JAZSLX010000023.1, on the reverse strand, counting down.
TGCACCAAGGTAAACAGGAGTAGGACTATCGCCTGCTTCAAGCTGGAAATCCACGCTGACATACTTATATCCTTCGTCAGCAGCTATACCCTCTCTGAATGTCATCTCATTTGTCTGGCTTGAGGTATTGTCTGCCATTGGGAAGAAAAAGTTTCTTCCGTCGGCGCTTGAGGTTTCCTCAAGCGTGCATTTGCTGATTACGATAGAATTGGTAACTTCACCCTTATCATTTCGCATTGTCAGGTTACTGCCTGTGCTGATAGTGATATCGTTACCGTTGACATAGCCTTTGTTGCCGCCTTCAGACCAGCTGAAGGTAGCGCCGGCAAATAAAACGCCAATAAGCAACAGTGCTATTGCAGACATAACTATTCTTTTGTTGGAAAGTAACTTTTTCACAATAGCACCTCCTTGCTACTTAAGGTTTTATCAGTTGATTCCGAAGGTATCGAAAACAAGTGAGAGGCTGAATTGACCGCCTACAAGAGCACGTCTTGCTTCGGTGTCGCAACCTTCAATCCAGATACGGAAGTTTACTTCGTCTGTATAATATCCGTTTGCATCAGTTGTATCTGAAAGCTGTGCAATCTTAGTATTAGTTGTTGTAGGAACGTTTGTAACTGTATTAGGTAATGCTACAATAACATTACTATTTGTATAGGGAGTTAGGTTTTTTGACGCATCATAGTAATAATGAGTATAAGGATTGTTCCATTCAAAAGGCTCATCTGTAATATCTGTGTAGCTGCCAGGAATTGCATTGGTTTTCATAGAATATTCAGCATCGCCCTTTGCATTTTCCAGATGGAAATTGGGGTTTGTTATCCAGATTTTACGTGTGGAATTGCCGTCCTCTGCCAAATAGGAAACTCTGAGTGCGCCTACAATACAATCCTTGGAGAAGGCTTTGCTGCCGGAGGCATAGGTGCTGGGGTTTCCGCAGTTAGCACCTGTGAGCTTATCAACAGGAGTTACAGGTTCAGCCTTAGAATCAGAGCTCAGATAAACATCGAGTTTATCCTTGGAACGCATATAAACAGTAAAATCAAGATAATCCTGGTTTTCTCTTGCCACTGACCACTCTGCATTTTTATTTACCTCTGCATAATTAGTTTTCTGTGTAAGCTGAGGAATCTGGAAGTTTACGCCGTCACTTGTAACCTCAACCATCTTGAGAGAGTTCATAACAGATGCACCGTTCACCTGATAATCGGCAAGGTTCAGAGAACCGCCCCAGGTCACTCCGTCAAAGGAAAGCTCCAGAGAATCATCAGACTCAACTGTAATCTCATAGGCATCCACACGATTATCCACCTGAGAAGCAAACCATGCATACACAGATGCTGTCATAAGTGTAAGGATGAGGAACAAGTTGAGTGCAATCATGTATTTACTTTTTGAAGTTGTTTTAATCTGTTTCAACTTAATCCCTCCTTACTGTGATGTAAAGTGTAGTGACATATTGAAAATACCGTCTGCAAGGGGTGTTTGTGCCTCTCGGTCGGTACCCTCAACCCATACTCTCATAACAATATGAGCAGTATAGTATTCGTCATCTTCATTTTCTTTTGCAAGTGTGGCAATCTTTGTATTACCAACCTTAACGGTGCCAGCCATAGTTTGTGTTGTAGTAAAAAGCTTGGGTGTAGAGCTTTCGTTCAGTGTAACCAGCTTATTTGTATCAGCATCATAATACTGATAAGTCTGACCTTCTGATGTAAGTTCTGTGTTAAGCTGATAGCTGCTACCTGTGTAAACTGTAACAGCTTCTGTATAGTCCAGGTCGCCCAGCTTTACTGCTTTGACTACACCACCATCTACCACCAGATAATACTCACCAGACTTAAGCAGTGGGCCCTCATGCTCTGATGAATAATACAGTGAGAATGCTGAGCCTGCGGCAGTGTATGATATTTCACCATTATTAATGGTGAGGTACTTGTCTTCTGCAGTGTTCTTAAATTTATATGTTGCGGCGTAGCCGTCGCCTGTTTTCTCAGCTGTGAACTGCTCTGCAGTAGTAATGCTTACAGGCATTACATTAAGCTTTGTTGAACTATCTTTAAAGTGAACTGATTTCTTGTTGTTGTCCTTGGCTGATGAAACAGCTACACTGTCCTTGGGGTTTACCAAAGCGCAGGTTGTGTTGTTCTCAATTTCATAATACTTGACATCTACAGGAACCTCAGTTCCGCCTTTGCTCCAACTGTCATTACCTTCATATCCTAAAACAGTAACAACGCCTGTCTGTGGATTAAAACCAAACTTAACGTCAACCTGAGTGCCCTGAATCAAAGTGTTTGTTTTTGTCATATAAAACTGTCCACACTTATTCTCAGAAATACTTGTATTATTGAAGGTTGCTGCATTATAACCCTGATTACTAACTTTAAGTAAGCTTTCGCCATCATTTCCACTAAAGCTTGCTGATCTATCAAAAGAAAATGTATTGGTTAGTGGAGAAGTACCGCTTTGTGATATCAAGAAAGGTATTGATGGGTTTTCCGATTGATATGACGGAACAGTAACAGTAAATTCTGCAACATAATAGCTTATATTTTCATCATATTCAAATAAATAACTGTTAGTAATTTGACGAGTACCACTTGAGTAATTTGCATTTGGAGCAATTGTCCACAAGTAATATGTATTACCATCCTCCAATGCTCCGCCATTTAAATTACCTCCGGAACTACTACCGGATGAATCTGTATCTTCCTTAAATTCAGTTACTTTAGTGTAGCCATTTTCGTTTTCCACAAGCTCTACGTTGGCGTTGGGAGCCCAGATGAAACTGCAATCGCGATTTTCTTTTATCTTTCCGTCATCACCAGTAATTTTGGTTACATTAAAAAATGCAACTCTGGATGCCGCAGCGATGTAGTCCTTGGAGAAAGGACCGAAATCGCTTATGCGGTCAGTAGTGCTCTTAGGGTCAACCTTACTGTTGCCTGCAAGGTAAATATCTCTTTCGTTATCACCCCTGAAATACAGGTCGATGTCGATATACTTGCCTTCGGGGCTGTTGGTAACATCAAATCCACTCCATGAGCCGTCGGAATTAGTCAGAACAGTACCGGTTCTGCGGTTAAGGTAAGGCTCAAAGAACTTGAGTCCGTTGCCGCTTATAAGGTTAAGTGAATAGGGAGTGCCGTCCTTGTTACATATATTCTTTGCAAGACCTGTTTTTTCCGCTTCAACAGCACTATCCTCAAGTGCGGTCAAGTTATCATAGTAGTCCTTACCGTCCCATGAAACCTTGACACCTTCTGATTTTGCAATAATGTTGATACCGTCAGCAGTGGCTGTGGTATTCTGAGTAAACCATGCCCAGATTGAAAGGGAGCAAACTGCAATCAGGACAACAAAGATTATTACGTTTTTAGCGATAAGTCTGCCCGTTTGTCTGTTGACGAGCACTTTTGTATCCTTCATTGTTGCTCCTTTCCGAAAAACTATCAGTCGTCTACGTCACTGAGTTCTTCTACTGTAAAAAGCTTCTTTCTTGCTTTCATCTTTGCAAGGCGAACTTCTTCTTTTGCTTTTTGTTTTGCAAGTCTTACTTCTTCTCTCATCTTGCGTCTGAGCTCTGCAATCTGTCTTTCCTGCTCAGCCTTCAGATCGCGAAGCTTAGCATTGTAACGCTTTTCTTCTTCTTTTCTGGCGGCTTCAACGTGTCTATCAACAGACTTCTGAACTCTTCTGATTTCGGAAGCGTGCTTTGCGTCAACCGCTGCGGCGGCATCTGCATTGGACTTCTTAACTGCGGCAAGCTGGCTGTCAAACTCAGCCTGCTTCTCTGCAAGGTCTTTGATTCTTCTCTGCTCTGCCCTGCTTGCTTTCTCTGCAAAGTCCTCGTTGAGCTTTGCTACATAGGTAGTATGCTTAGCTTCAGCGTCAGAGATTGTAGTCTGGAGTGCCTTGACCTGCTTGCGGTGCTTATCCTCAGCATCCTGAGTCTTACGGTCGAAGTCATCATTCATCTTCTTGACAGTAGCCTGATGGTCTGCTGTCATTCGTGCAACCTCAGCCTGATGCTCAGTTGTCATTCGGTCAACTGTAGCTGTATACTCACGGGTCATACGCTCAACAGTATCCTTATGCTGCTGACGCTCAGTGTTGAGTGTTGTTGTAAGCTCCTCATTCTGAGTAGTAAGGTCAGCAATGCGTGCAGTTTTCTCTGCGATTTCAGCCTTTGCTTTCTCAAGATGCTCAGTGAGTGCTGTGATCTTTGCAAGCTGCTCGGCAACGGTCTGCTCCAGCTCTGCAATCCTTGCAGCCTGTGCGGCAATAGTTGCCTGCTGTTCAGCGATAAGCTCCTTCTGGCGGGCATTCTCCTCCTCAAGCTCGGCAATACGTGCTTTGAGGGAGGCAACCTCCTTATTAAGCTCATCAATTCTATTATTAAGCTCAACTATAGTCTGCTTAAGCTCGGCAATCTCTGCTTTGAGCGCGGCATTCTCTTCCTTGAGCCTCTCAATTTCCTTTTCAGCTTCAAGAAGCTTGATTTTAGTTTCCTGAAGTTCCTTCTTAAGCTCGGCAATTTCGTCCTGAAGTGCAGACACCTGACCCTTCAGAGTGAGAATCTGCTGTTCCTTCTGGTCAAGGGTAACCTTCAAGTTCTTGACCTCGTTGGTAAGGTCGAGGATTTTCTTCTCGCGCTCGCGGATTTCCCTCAAGCGGATTTCCATTTCCTCTTTTCTTACTTCGTCAATTCTTGCCTGCATTGCAGCCGCCTTGAGCTTTTCAGGCTTGGCATTTTCCTCTGCAATTCTTATATTTTCTTCTTCGTATTTTTCGTGGAGAATTTTTCTGAGTCCGGGGTTTGTGGCAATGGACATCATAAAGTGCTGGAATCCCATTGAGAAGTAAACATGCTGCTGAACTTCCACACTCATCTCACCTGAGTATTCCTCGCCTACGATTTCAAAGCCGGGACGCTTGTAGGAATCAAGGAAGTTCCACAGCTCCATAGCCTTTTTGAAGTTGGGATTCTTCTTCAGAAGGTTAGTCTGTGTAACAGGGGGACGAACCTCGGGCTCCTTGGCGATTTCTTTCATCAACTGAGTCTGAAGGAATTCGTTGAGGGTTGTTCTGATTCTTCTGATACGGTCGAAGTCGGACAGCTCGGAAACATCCAGAACATCCAGATCGTCGGCAAGAGTTTCGTGGGATTCGTTAACATAGTTGAATGCAATGTCAACTTCCTTGTCGTCGAACTCTGCTCGGCGGATAACCTTGATATTGGTATAGGTGTCGTTGGGAACACCCTTCATTTTTGAGTATTTATCCTCTACAAAGTGGAGTGCTCTGCGGATAAGTGTCATGAGCACACGGTTTTCGTAGATGGCAAAGGACTCCTCCTGCTCAGACACAAGAATCTTGTTGGGGGTAACCATATCACCCTCAACCTTGGCAATAAAGTTAGTGTGCTGAGAAAGGTGCTTTACGGAGTCGGGACCTGTTTTTCTGGCAAGCTCGATACGTACAACGTTTTCAATCTGCTTGATAAAACGTCTCTGCTCGTCGATTGCCTTCTGAATATAAGGAAGTGCCTCCTCGATAGCCTCAACCCAGTCCATACCGATGACTTTTTCGTTAGTCTTACCTGTAAGGGAATCCTTGCCTTCGTCACCGTCTTTGAGGCTGGCAGTTATGTAATTGTAAGTAAAATCATTTTGCAGAAGCTCCTGCATATACATGTAAGCTCTGTAGTATTTACCAAAGTCTGCCATGAGTACTGCACTCCTCGTTCATTTAATATCTTACGCAAAATCACCATTATAAGGGCGAACGATGTTCGCCCTTATTAACGCCTTATACAAGCTTCTTGAGCATACGCAGATAACTCTTACATTCGTTCATGTTCTCTTCGCCAAACAGCTCGTCGATATATGCGCAAAGTCCGTCGATTTCATCACGGATGTAGGAAAGGTTCAGGGATTCGAACTTTCTGAATACCTTTCTTGCAAGAACGTAGTCGAGACCGTCAATCTCTGTGCCGCCGCAGCCTACATAAGCAGGAACGAAGTCACGGAGCTGTTTAACAATACGGTTACCGAAAGCTATACGGAAATGCTCGATTACGTAGTCATCAAGGAGGTTAATCTTCTTGAGGTTCTCCTCAGAAACCACGTTGTTTGCCTTGGCATAATCCAGCAGCTCTTCAAAGTACTTGTAGTTGATATTGATTGACTCTGTGAAGGGAGCCTCGAAGGGAACACCCTTGGTATCAATGTTGATAGGCATAGCACGGTCGTATACCTTATCAGTGATAGCAAATGTAGAGTCGTCGTTGTTAGCAGTACCGATGTACCACATATTACCGGGAATCTGAATCTGACCGTTAACGATATGCTTGGGGTCAGACGTCCAAGCATTGGGAACAACGTCTACAACCCACTCATCGCGGGAGGGCATTTCAAGGATAGAGAGCATCTCAGCGAAGTAGTACTCAACACGTGCGATGTTCATCTCATCCAGGATAACTGCATAGATGTTCTCGTTATAGGAAGCTTCGTACATAGCACGAAGAAGCTCGGTTTCGTTGAATTTCTTGGTAAACTCGTTGAAGTAACCAAAAAGCTCACTTCTGTCACGCCAAGAGGGCTGAACAGATGCAATGATAGCGGGGTTGTTGATGAACTTACCGAATGCATAGGGAAGTGAGGTTTTACCTGTACCGGAGATACCCTGAAGGATGATAAGTCTTGTTGATGCAAAGGATGCAATAAACAGACGGATAATCTTGATATCGTAGTAAAGACCAAGCTGTGAGCATGCGAACAAGCGGAAGCGGTCGCAGAACTCGGGAAGTGTGATTGTGTTGTCGTATACAGGGGGCTGATAGTTTGCCCAGAGCTCGTCGATTTCTGCCAGCTTGTAGAATCTCTTGTCGCCCTGTGCCTCTTCTTCGCCCTGATTGAGCATTTCCATCTCCTCGCCTGTAAGCTCGGAAAGCTCGTTGGGATTGAGTCCAATCTGAGATACCTTCATGGAGAGAATCTTGTCTTTCTCAAGGTTAAGACGCATAACCTCTTTATTAAGAGCCTGAACCTCTTTAACAAGTGAGTCGGTATCCTTTCTTCTGCGACGAGAAGTGATAGACTTTTTTACAGCGACGATAATGAGCCATACAACAAGTGCAAGCACAGCCACGAGAAGCAGAATAGCAACTATTGCAACAACCCAGGCAAGACCGCCCAGTTCGGTTGTATATGCATAGACAATATTAATATATGCAGGAAGGTTGAAGGCTTGTCCTATTCCAACAAAAGCTGCGGCGATTATTGACCATAGTGAGCCAAAAAACTGACCGAGAAACTCAAACAGAAATTTAAATACTGTATCCACGGTTCTTCGTCTCCTTAAAAAAATCTACCTGTATTAACGGGTTACGTTATTCGGATATCATCCGGGACGACAGCCTGCGCCCCAATGTTCTTTAATAAATTCTATGAATGTAAGTAACTATATATTTCTTTTCCGCCTGCGGGCGGAAAAGAAATATAACCGTTACGTTAAAGCACCCCTGTGCTTTTAGGGACAAAATTAATTTAATATAAGCTTTATTACTCAGACTTGGGTATTGTTGTCCTGTGCAGGTGTTTGTACACCGGGCTCATTTCCCTCATCTGGCTTTTGTCCGATGGAAGCAAGATACTCCGCAATAGCTCTTTGCTTCTGCTCCTCGGTAAGTTCAGCATTCTGAACAGCCACCTGAGCTTCTTCAAGAGCCTTTTCTTTGTTGTAAGCAACAAGGTTCATAATAACACGGATTGCCTCATAAACAAAGAAGATAATCATCGGAAGCAGAACGCAGAGGAAAAATCCAAGCTGAGTTCTGATAAAGCCTAAAACGTTACCTACGCCGGGAATCTTTGTGCCTGTATAAATGGCAACAATTGTATCCGAGTTTTGCATATCCTCGTCGGCAATAGGATTTGTTTCTTTGTTATCACCCTGTGTTCTGTAGTAAGTAATATTATCATCCTCGATAACCTCTACAATACGGTGAGTATTGTAGGTCATAATACCGTCAATCTCAATGGGGAAGGTAACAATATCGCCCACTTCATATTCATAGGCGGAGTCATTGGTTACTTTACCGATAATAAGATCGCCCTTATTGATTGTGGGCTCCATTGAGTAGGACTCTACGCTCATAGGTGCATAACCAAAGAGATTGGGGACCCCTGATGACTTGGTGGTGAGTGAGAGCACAACAACAAGTATTGATACTATCAACACCATAACAACCAAAACATCTACTATTGTGTTAAATATTTTTTTTGCTTTACCATTTTTCATAAGGGGTCTCCGATTCTAAAAGTTAAATTATTGGGTAATTATGCTGCGATACCAGGAGCAGAGAAAGTAATCTTGTAGCTACCTTCAAGGTTCATAACAGAATCTACGCACTCAGTATCCTGACCCTCAATCCAAATGAATACTGTTAATGTTCTTGCTGTACGAGAAACAGTACCACACTCAATTGCACCTGCAGCAACAGGAGATGCAGTAGTAGCAACAGAAGGAGTTGTTGATGTGATAGCCTTTACAGCATCATCACCATATACACCGTATACTTTACCTTCGTTATCAGCAATTGCAACTCTGATTACGTCCTTGAGAGGATCAGTACCGGTACCTGTGTATGCTACAGTTGCAGAAAGAGCATATGTAGAATTATCGGTTTCAGCGAGACCTGTTACTTTTGCATCAACCTTATAGCTTAAGTAATAAGCATCAGAGTTAACATAAGCTGTGGGAAGACCGATGGACTTCTCTGCAAACTTATATTCAATACCATTATCTACATTAGTCTGTGACCAAGCACCATCTACACCAGCTTTTTCTGCGTAGTAAGATGTGGGCATAGCAGAACCTACTGAATAAGGAACAGAAAGGGGAGAGATTGTGTCGCTATCAACTGCAGCCCAAGTCTGGTTTGTTCCCCAAGTTGTACCATCGGTAGAAATCTGGAGACCCTTTGCAGCATTAGCAGTAACATTGATACCGTTAGCTGTTGCCTGAGTAGAGTTTGTGAACCATGCGAATGTTGCTGTGCTGAGAGCTACGAGAGCAACGAGAAGCATAGCCAGTGAAGAGATGAGAACTATTCTTCTTGAATTTGCTTTCATGAGAAATTCCTCCTAAAATAATTTTTTGCCCCTAAAACACCATAGGGAATTTTTAAATTTTATTAAGCGTTTTCACGCTATATACTAAGCCTATATTGAACATTTAATAAATTTAGTTGCTCAATAAGTGCTTAGATATTACCTATTTTTCATCAACACCTGTGGGCTCTTCACGAACACTAAAAAGCATTCTTGCTCTTATATGTCCGTTACGTATATCATC
>JAZSLX010000072.1:0-14036 GCA_045535605.1 Ruminococcus sp. | reverse complement strand
GGCCACGTTGACTTTAACTACGAGGTATCGAGAAGCCTTGCCGCCTGTGAGGGTGCAGTGCTGGTTGTTGACGCAACTCAGGGTATTGAGGCACAGACCCTTGCAAACACCTACCTTGCAGTGGACTCAGGACTTGAGATTGTCCCCGTTGTAAATAAAATCGACCTTATCAGTGCTGACCCTGCACGAATCAAGAATGAGATTGAGGATATTATCGGTATTCCTGCTCAGGATGCACCAGAGATTTCCGCTAAAAACGGTATCAACATCCACTCTGTTATGGAGAGGATTGTTCAGGACGTGCCTGCTCCCGAGGGTGACATCGACGCACCTCTCAGAGCTATGATTTTTGACAGTGTATACGACAGCTACAAGGGCGTTATCATCTATGTAAGAATCAAAGAGGGTAAGATAAGTGTTGGGGACGAGTTCAAGCTTATGCAGACAGGCTCCACCTTCTCTGTTGTAGAGCTTGGCACAATGGGTGCGGTTAATCTTGTACCCAAGGATACCCTCTATGCAGGTGAGGTTGGTTACATCACCGCCTCTATCAAGACCTTAGGTGACGCAAAGGTTGGCGACACAGTTACCCTTACCGAAAATCCTGCAGAGAATCCCCTCCCCGGTTATCGTGAGATTCAGTCCATGGTTTACTGCGGTGTTTATCCTGCAGACGGTGCAAGATACGGCGACCTCCGTGACGCACTGGAAAAGCTCAAGCTCAACGACGCTTCCCTTACCTATGAGGCAGAAACCTCAGTTGCTCTGGGCTTCGGCTTCCGTTGCGGATTCTTAGGACTTCTCCACATGGAGATTATTCAGGAAAGACTTGAGCGTGAGTTCAACCTTGACCTTATAACCACTGCTCCCTCTGTAAGTTACCGCATAACTCTCACCGATGGCACAGTGCAGATGATTGACAACCCCACAAACTACCCCGACCCTGCACACATTGCAAGTGCTGAGGAGCCTTTCACAGATGCTCACATCTATGCACCCTCTGACTATGTCGGCAATATTATGGAGCTTTGTCAGGAGCGTAGAGGAGTATTCATCGGTATGACCTACATTGACTCCGACCGAGTTGATATTCACTACGAGCTTCCCCTTGCAGAGATTGTTTATGACTTCTTTGATACACTCAAGTCAAGAACAAGAGGCTATGCCTCCTTTGACTATGAGCTGAAGGAGTACCGCCAGAGCCAGCTTGTTAAGCTTGATATTATGCTCAACGGAGATATTGTGGACGCACTTTCATTTATCATCCACGCAGAGAAGGCTTACCCCAGAGCAAGAAAAATGGCAGAGAAGCTCAAGGAGAAAATCCCCAGACAGCTCTTTGAGGTTCCCATTCAGGCTTGCATCGGCGGTAAGATTATTGCACGAGAAACCGTCAAGGCAATGAGAAAAGACGTTCTTGCCAAGTGCTACGGCGGTGACATCACCCGAAAGAAGAAGCTCCTTGAAAAGCAGAAGGAAGGTAAAAAGCGTATGCGTCAGCTGGGCACAGTTGAAGTTCCTCAGGAAGCATTCATGGCAGTTCTTAAACTTGATACAGATTAATATAAACACAAAAGGGAGACTTCCTCGGAAGTCTCCCTTGATTTTTTCTGAACAAATTAACTTATTGCGGATATTATGCTTATTATGGTTTCAACAGCGAAGAAGCCGATTGATACCACAGCCACAACCGCACAGATTATCATAAGCACCAGTGCAATGGTTTTGTCCTTTGCCTGTGCTTCTACAATTTCTTTTTCATTCTGCTTTTTGTCTTCAGAATTGTCTGTTCTCTTCTTGAAAATAAACAGCTTACTGAAAATGTAGTTTGCAACAAGTACAACAATGCTTACCATCATTGTTGCAAATAAATTTGATATGCCGAAAATCTTTGTAATAGCAGGAACACCTACAAGCTCTATAAGGCTTGCGGCGGCTCTGGCTGAGATAAAGGAAACAAATTCTTTTCCGATGATACCCTTTGCAAAGCTCTTGCTCTCAAATACAATGAGCTTATTGGGAGGAAACGCAAACAGGATTGTAACAATAAGAGAAAGAACTGTTACCACAATGGAAAGCACAAGCTCATCCATATTAAACGGTAAAAGGATTTTCTCGAATATTGCTGTTGTTCCCCACCGTACCAGAGTGGTAATTCCGCCTACAAATATATAACAAATGATTTCCTTGTATTTAAGGAACAACTCTTTTATTTTTGCCATGTTATCTGTCTGCCTTTTCAATATTCTTAACCTTTGCAATGTAGATGGGACGGTTCTTTACCTGCATATAGGTTCTGCCTACGTATTCGCCCACAACTCCCATAGAAAGTTCCAGTATTCCGCCTACTGCCATAAGGGCACACAGCACAGGAACAAACACGCCTACACTTGCAAATATTGCCATAAATATCATTGCAATACCCAGACCTGCCGCGGCAACAAGCATAAGGATACCGATGAAGATAAGCCATCTCAGAGGGGAAACGGAGAAACAAACAATACCGTCAATAGCATAGCGGAAAAGTCCCCAGAAGCTCCAGCTTGAGGTACCGATGGTACGCTCTACGTTTTCATAGGGAATCCATTTTGTATCAAAGCCAACCCAGCAGAAAATACCCTTTGAAAATCTCTGCACCTCAGAAAGAGAGAGAATAGAGTCAATCATCTGGCGGGACATAATGCGGTAATCAACTGCACCGTGGGGCATCTTAACATCTGTCATGGAATTCTGCAGTTTGAAGAAAAGGTTTGAAAAAGCAGTACGCAGGAATCCATCTTTTCTCTCTTTTTCTTCACGATATAAAGCGCAGCAATCGTGACCTTTCTCAATCTCCGCAAGCATTGCGGGAAACATTGCAGGTGGATGCTGCAAATCTGCATCCATTACGATTACGAAATCCCCGGTTGTATGCTCAAGTCCTGCATACATTGCAGACTCCTTACCGAAGTTTCTTGAGAAGGAAATATATTTTACATTGTCATACTGTTGGGCAAGCTTCTTCATAACAAGCAGAGTTTTGTCGCGGCTGCCGTCGTTTACAAGAATATAGCGGAAGCTATACTGAGGCAGTGTAGCAATAACTTCGTTTGTAACACGGACAAACTCAGGCAGTACCTCCTCCTCATTAAAGCAAGGCACAACTATATCTACGGTTTTCATATTCTTCACCTCATATTACTAAGTGGATTTAAAAAATCTATATTTTTCACCTTGTATTACCAAAAATTATAAATATACATTTACATTATAACACGGTGCCAATTAAAAGTCTACAATGTAAAACAAAGTATCATAATTTATTTTTTATATTATTTTATAAAAACAGTTTACCTTGACAGTATATAGTGATATAATTAATCTGTATATGTATGCGCTGACAGAAATTAATAACAAAACCTTAATTTCTCAAGCAATCTTAAATTATACGTTGGGAGGAATTAAATAATGGTTAAAAAAGCCAAAACCCCCAAGGCAGAAAAACTGAAAGGTGTGAAAAAAGAAAGTTTTTACAGCAGAAATTTCTACGTAATTCTTTCTTTTATTGTTCCCTTTATTCTTATGACAGTTGGATTTGCTGTTTATAAGGTAGCTCCTTTTGGTGTTTTTGCAACTATGGTGGAATCTATCGCCTATCATTTAGGACAAGCCTTCCCCAGACTGGGAATTGAGGTTGTACCTAATATGGCAAACCCCTGGGGAGACAGACAGATGCTGGTTGTAGACCTGTGGCATCAGTACTATCCCTTCCTTGTGGATTTACATGAAAAGCTCCGGTCAGGCGGCTCTCTGTTCTGGACGTGGAGTGTAGGTATGGGCTCTAACTTCATTGCAATGATGTCCTACTACCTCTTCAGCCCTCTGAACTTCCTTTCTGTATTTGTTCCCGAGAAGTGGCTTGTGGGCTACCTTGCAGTGGCTACTGTTATAAAGCTCTGCTGTGCAGGTATGTTCACCGCTATCTGCATGAGAATTATATTCAAACGCAATGATGTATCCCTTGTGTTCTTCTCTGTAATGTTTGCCCTTTGCTCCTTCAATATGGGCTATTACTGGTGCACAATCTGGCTTGATTCTGTTGCAATGCTTCCCCTTGTGGTTGCAGGCACAGTTTTACTTCTTCGGGAGGGTAAGTTCAAACTCTTCACTATTTCTCTGGCACTTGCAGTAGTTTTCAACTATTACATCGGTCTGTTTATCTGTGTCGCAGTTCTGTTCACAGCTATCGGATATACTGTATCTTGTTGGAACAGCTTCGGAAAATCCCTGAAGGATTTACTCAGGACTTTGGTGTGCTCTGTTACAGCCCTGCTGATGACAACTCCCATAACTATCCCTGCATACCTTGCATTGCAGAATTGCTACAAGTCCACAAACACCTTCCCAAAGCGTTTTGATATTAATATCGGTACAGATGACGCCGAGGGTGTGTTTGAAGCATTGCACCTTGTTTTCTCAAACGTGCTTTCATTCATAGAGCCTACAGACACAGACGGTCTGCCCAATATTGCCTGCGGTCTGTTGTGTATTGCACTTATCGGAGTGTTCTTCTGTGCAAGAAAAGTAAAGCTTGGCGAGAAGATTTTCTGTATTTCTACACTTCTCTTTATGGTAGCAAGCTTTATTTTCCGTCACCTGGATTATATCTGGCACGGCTTCCATTATCCCAATATGCTTCCCTTCCGCTTCAGCTTCCTTGTAAGCTTCCTGCTGATTTATATGGCGTACAGGGCATTTACCCTTATTGATGCAAGCTCATTCCTTGATGTTATAATTTCAGCTCTGGTATTTGCACTTATCGTTCTGGGATATTTTCTCAGAGAAGAAGAGGACTTCAACAAAGCAACAGCTATTGCTTCCATTGCAGTAGGCTCATTTATGCTTATTGTACTGCTTCTCTTTACTATGAAGATTCTGCCTAAGAAGGCAATGTGCGTTCTCCTCTGCCTTGTAGTTATGGGCGAGATGTGTGCAACCGCTATTATCGGCGTTGGTACAGTAGGCACTACAACCACCTCTGGCTATCCCAAGGATAACGTAAATGTAACCAGAGTTGTAAGTCATATTGACAAATGGGCAAAGGAAGACAACCCGGATATTTTCCGTACAGAAGTACCCAGAACCCAGTCACTAAATGACGGTGCGCTGAATTCCTTCAACGGAATATCTGTGTTCAACTCTATGGCAAACGTAAGTATCACAAAGTATGTAGAATACTTGGGCTGTACCGGCTGGAAAGCAGGTAACCGCTATACCTACTACGAAAGCTCACCCGTTACCAATACTATCCTCAACCTTAAGTATATTATGGCCCGTAACGAAAAGGTCTACAACACCTCATATCTTCAGGAGGTTGACCGCTCAGGTAATGTCGTTCTTTATGAAAACACAGCATATCTGCCAATGGGCTTTATGACAGAGTCTGACCTTGAAAACTTTGTTGTAGAGGACTCAACCACCAATCCCTTTGAAAATCAGATTAAATTCTGGCAGATGGCAACAGGAATTGAAGAGCCTCTGTACACTCAGCTAACAGTAAAGGATGTTGGTCACTCAGGCAGCGACCTGCTCACTTACAGCAAATCCTCTGAGGGTGTTTATACCTTCTCCCCCAAGGACAAGACCTCTGAAAAAAATACAAAGTTCAACTATTATCCTGAGGAGGATTCTTTCCTCTGCGGTTACTACTATGTAAGCGGTGCTGACAACACAGGTAATGTGTATCTTAACGACGAGAGCATTTTCACTATGAATGTTAAACAGCCCTTTATCTTCAGCATTGGTGAAGTTAAAGCGGGTGAAAAGGTTTCTCTCTACTGCAAGCTTGCTCCCGAAAAATCTTCAGCTGTCCGCACATTCTGCTATGCTCTCAACAAAGATGTCTTTGAGAGAGGACTTGAGATTTTAGGCGAAAGCACAATGAAGGCTACAAAAGCAGATGACACTGTGCTTGAGGGTACAGTTGACGCAAACCGTGACGGTCTGCTGTATACATCCATTCCCTATGAAAAGGGCTGGAAGGTACAGGTTGACGGCAAGGATGCAGAGGTAGTTGCAGTTGGCAACGGAGCATGTGCTGTTAAACTCACAAAGGGTGTGCACACAGTTAAATTCTCTTATGTACCTGACGGCTTTGTAATCGGTATGGCAGCATTTATAATCGCTGTTCTGCTCTTTACAGCAATGTGTCTGCTCACAAGCAAGGCTTTCAGAGAAAAGAAGTTTGCTTATCCTGTGGTATGGCTGTTCACAGTTACACTGAAGGAAAAGAAGCCTAAGACAGAATTGATTGAAGCTGAGGCTACAGAAAATTCTGAGGAAGCTCTGGAAAATGATGAAACTGCCGAAAACATTTCATCTGAGGCTTCTGAAAATTCAACAGATTCTGTAACTGAGGTTGTAGCTGAAGAAACACCCGAAAACACAACAGAAGAAGTTTCTGAAAAAACAGAAGAATAATTAAATACAAAACACAAAACCGCTGTATGAAAATAAAAATCATACAGCGGTTTTCTTCTTTCAGCTTCTTTTTCCTACCTCTATTTTTCCGTGTTTTTCCTCGTAGGCTTCAACGCAATCTCTGATTAAAATATTAATCTGGCTATTTGCACTTCTGCCCTCATAATCTGCAACCACGTGCAATTTGTCCAACATTTCTTCCGATATTCTTATAGATAAACTTTTAATAGCCATAATAACCTCACAATAAATATATTCTATATTTACTTTATACTTATTATGTGTTAATATGTTAAATATAAACATAATATGTATCTAAAATATATTTACGTGGTTGTTATGAAAATTACTATTACCGGTTCTCACTCTCTTAGTGAAAATCATTTAGAAAAATATCTTCCTTTAAAAGTTTCAGAAATTATTTCCTGCGGTTTTGGTGGAATAGATGTTTGTGCAAAAGAATATGCTTTGCGTAATAATATTGCGTTCACAGAAATTTTGCCACAGTGGGAAAGGTATGGAGAAAACGCACTTATAATAAGAAATCAAATAATTGCAGAATATTCAGATTATGCAATTATCTTTTGGGACGGGAATTCGCAAAGAACAAAAAATTTAATAAATACTTTTAAGAGGATAAATAAAACAATTTACATTATCAGACGAAAAAAACAGGGATAGTAACTATCCCTGTTTTTATATTAAAAAATTATTCTTCAGCTGATTCTTCGTTGTCGGACTCGATAATTTCTTCAGGCTCATCTACCACTGCGTCTGCGGCTTCTTCCTCGGGGTCTATTTCTTCTGCTTCAAGGGCTACTGCGTCCTCCTCGTGGGGAGCACGGGCGGCGGCAACAACCTTGTTGCCGTCCTTGATACGCATTACTGTAACACCCTTTGAAGGACGTGCACATACGCGGATAGAGCTTGCAAGAATTCTGATGATAATACCGTCCTCAGAAACAAGGATAATATCATCCTCAAGGTCAACTACCTTGATTGCAGCTACATCGCCGTATTTTGCTACGTGATAGTTGATGATACCTTTACCGCCTCTTGTTTGGAGTCTGTAATTGTCAATCTCAGAAAGTCTGCCATAACCTGTTTCAGAAACAGTCAGCACCTTTCCGCCTTCACGGGCTACGGACATTCCTACAACCTCGTCACCCTCACGCAGTCTTATTGCACGGACACCGCGGGCAAGACGGCCCATAGGACGTACATCTGTCTCCATAAAGCGGATTGCAAAGCCCTTCTTTGTAGCAATGATGATGGAGTCATCTCCGTCTGTCATACGTACCCATGCAAGCTCGTCACCCTCGTTAAGCTCAAGAGCAATGAGACCGCCCTTACGGTTAGTATTGTATGCAGAGAGTGAAATTCTCTTGATAATACCCTGACGTGTAACCATGATAAGGTACTTATCCTCAACAAACTCAGGTACACGAATCATAGATGTAATCTTTTCATCTGATGTAATGGGAAGCAGATTTGCAATATTCATACCCTTTGACTGACGGCTTCCCTCAGGAATTTCGTAGCACTTGAGTCTGTAAACCCTGCCCTTATCAGAGAAGAAGAGAATATAGTCGTGGCTGCCTGTAATCATCAGCTCTGTTGCCACGTCCTCTTCACGTCTTGTCATACCTGCAACACCTCTGCCTCCACGATTCTGGAGCTTATAGGTATCTGTGGTCTGACGCTTGATATAACCAAAACGTGTATAAGTAACAACGCACTGCTCCTCAGGGATAAGGTCCTCAATATCAACCTCACCGCTGATTGAGCAAATTTCTGTTCTTCTTTCATCAGAATACTTGTTTCTGATTTCAATAGCTTCTGTCTTTACAATCTGCAGACGTCTTTCCTTGCTTGCAAGAATTTCCTTGAAGTCTGCAACCTTAATCTCAAGCTCCTTGATTTCTTCTTCAATCTTTGTACGCTCAAGACCTGTGAGCTGACGAAGTCTCATCTGCACAATAGCCTGAGCCTGAATTTCTGTAAGACCGAATTTTTCCATCAGGTTGCTTACAGCATCAGGAGTATCCTTACTTGCACGGATAGTTGCAATAACCTCGTCAATATTATCAAGGGCTATCTTCAAGCCCTCCAGAATATGCAGTCTTTCCTCAGCTTTTTTCAGGTCAAAGGCTGTACGTCTGGTGATAACTTCCTCCTGGAAGTCGATGTAATTAGTGAGCATTTCCTTAAGATTGAGAATCTTAGGCTCGCCGTTTACAATTGCCAGCATAATAACGCCGAAGGTGGTCTGAAGCTGAGTATATGAATAAAGCTGATTCAGCACAACCTGTGCAGAGGCATCACGCTTTACATCAATCTCAATATGCATACCGCTTCTGTCGGAGTGATCCTCGATATTGGAAATACCTTCAAGGCGTTTCTCATTAACAAGGTCTGCAATATGCTCAATGAGTCTTGCCTTATTTACCTGATAAGGAAGCTCGGTAACGATAATCTTGAATCTGCCGTTCTTTTCCTCAACAATTTCTGCTCTTGCACGGACAGTAATCTTGCCGCGGCCTGTCATATAAGCAGCACGGATACCGCTTCTGCCCATAATCATAGCGCCCGTGGGGAAATCAGGACCGGGCATACACTCCATAAGCTCGGGAATCTCTGTGTCGGGGTTATCAATGATCATACACATAGCATCAATAACCTCACCCAGGTTATGAGGAGGTATGTTTGTTGCCATACCAACAGCGATACCGTTTGAGCCGTTTACCAAAAGGTTGGGAAAACGTGAGGGAAGCACAGTAGGCTCCTCCAGACGGTCATCGAAGTTAGGCATAAAATCAACTGTATCTTTATCAATATCAGCAAGCATTTCTGTAGAAATCTTGCTCATTTTAGACTCAGTGTATCGGTAAGCAGCAGGGGGGTCGCCGTCAATAGAACCAAAGTTACCATGGCCGTCAACCAGCATATATCTCATGGAGAAATCCTGTGCAAGACGTACCATTGCATCGTAAACAGAGGCGTCACCATGAGGATGATAAGAACCCAGCACAGAACCAACGGTATCTGCGCACTTTCTGTAGGGCTTCTCAGGAGCAAGTCCCTTCTCGTACATAGTGTAGAGAATTCTTCTGTGAACAGGCTTTAAGCCGTCACGTACATCGGGCAAAGCTCGGGAAACGATAACTGACATTGAGTAATCAAGGAACGACTGACGCATTTCACGATTAACATCAACGTCAATGATTTTCGTATTGGCAAATGCACTTTCGTCAATATTATAAGTTTTATCTTTCTTAGCCATAAGTTACACTCTCCTTTCCCTTTGCTTTAAATATCCAGATTTTGAACATACTTTGCGTTCTGCTCAATAAATTCACGTCTGGGTTCAACCTTATCACCCATAAGGATAGAGAAGGTTTCGTCTGCTTCAATAGCATCCATAAGTTCAATTCTAAGCATAGTTCTTGTTTCGGGATTCATTGTAGTCTCCCAGAGCTGTTCTGAGTCCATTTCACCAAGACCCTTATATCTCTGGATATCAGCCTTTGATCCGATTTCAGCAAGAATCTGGTCACGCTCTATGTCAGAGTATGCATAGCGATGCTCCTTCTTACCCTTCTGAGTAATTCTGTAAAGAGGAGGCTGTGCAATATACACGTGACCTTCTTCAATAAGGGGCCTCATATAACGGAAAAAGAATGTAAGAAGCAATGTACGGATATGCTGACCGTCAACGTCAGCATCGGCCATAATTATTACTTTGTTATATCTGAGCTTTGTAATATCAAATTCATTTCCGATACCGCAGCCGAGAGCTGTAATAACCGGCAGGAGCTTATCATTTCCGTAAACCTTATCGGCACGGCTTTTCTCAACATTGAGCATCTTACCCCAGAGGGGCAGAATAGCCTGATATCGTCTGTCTCTACCGCTCTTTGCAGAACCACCCGCAGAGTCACCCTCTACGATGTAAATTTCTGTAATGCTTGTATCTTTACTCTGGCAGTCTGCAAGCTTACCGGGAAGTTTTGCCGATTCAAGTGCAGATTTACGTCTTACACTTTCTCTTGCTTTTCTTGCTGCCTCACGGGCACGCTGAGAAGCAAGGGCTTTTTCAAAGATTGTCTTTGCAACATTGGGATTTTCCTCAAGGAAGGTCATCAGCTTATCAGTAATAAGCTTATCTACCATACCTCTTACCTCAGTATTACCAAGCTTTGTTTTAGTCTGGCCTTCAAACTCAGCTTCCTTAACCTTAACTGAAATAATAACACAAAGACCTTCTCTGATATCATCACCTGAAAGGTTAGCATCATTATCTTTAAGTTTATTGAATTTTCTTGCATAGTCGTTCATTACACGAGTGAGAGAACGCTTGAAGCCCTCCTCGTGGGTACCGCCGTCTACAGTATGAATATTATTTGCAAAAGAAAGCATAAGCTCGTTGTAGCTTTCTGTGTACTGCATTGCAATCTCTACAGATGCAGTGTCCTCTGCGTTTGCAGCAGCAAAGTAAATAACCTCAGGATGAATAGGGTCTACTGAACGCTTTTTATTAAGGAACTCAACATAAGAACGGATACCGCCCTCATAAAGGAAGTTTTTAGCAATAATATTATCTGCGTCACGCTCATCACGAAGTTCAATATGTACACCTGCATTAAGGAAAGCCTGCTCACGGAGTCTTGTTTCAAGTATTCCGTATTCATAAACATCTGTTTCCTGAAAAATCTCAGTATCAGCCTTAAAGAGTACGGTTGTACCACGCTCTGTTGTGGAATTACCTTTCTTGAGAGGATAGCACTCGTGGCCTCTCTCAAATCGCTGGGTATACTCATATTCTCCGTCACATACCTTAACCTCAAGCCACTCAGACAGAGCATTAACAACAGACGCACCAACACCATGCAGACCACCTGATACCTTGTAGCTTCCGCCGCCGAACTTACCGCCTGCGTGAAGCACGGTAAATACAACAGTAACCGCAGGCAGACCTGTTTTCTGGTTGATACCTACAGGGATACCTCGGCCGTTATCCTGAACGCGGATAATATTACCGGGGAGGATTGAAACATCAATCTTTGTACAGTAGCCTGCCAGAGCTTCGTCGATAGAGTTATCAACAATTTCATACACAAGATGATGAACACCTCTGGGACCTGTAGAGCCGATATACATACCGGGACGTTTTCTTACAGCTTCAAGTCCTTCAAGAACCTGTATTTCGTCTGCATCGTATTCTTTTTCTACTTTTGTGTTTGGGGTTTCACCATAAACTAAATTCTCGTTATCCAAAACCATAACCTCCTGTTATAAGGCTTTTATAAAATTCTTATTCGTTCTATATATTAAGGCGAAATCTGCCTGTAATAATACTTATTTTTACTATTTAAAAACGTCTGTTTCCTGAGTAGTTTCCGTTTTGTGTAGGCTTTTTATCTCTCTGAGGGGGAGTTTGCTGAGCAGGAGATTCTGTTCTTATTCTCTCAGATTTAGGAGTATATTCCCTGACCTGCTCATGGTGTACTCTTTTTAAAGGAGCATCGCTTGAATATGAATCTGATTTTGAGGTAGAAGCAGGTGTAACATCTGTTATTTCATCTGTTTCACCGGAGCTTACCATATCAGACATTCTGAAAGCACGGGTTCTGTCTACATTTCCTGATGAAGAGGAAATATCTTCATAAACACCTGTAAATGATGAGGTCTGTGCTTTTGGAATATTCCTTGTTCTTCCTGTAGGTTTATCGCTTCTTGCAGTTGAAGTGCGGACAGGAACAGATAAATCAATATTTGAGGGGGTCTGCTCCATAAATCTTTTTAAAGGAAGAAATTCAATAAATACAGGAGATACAAACAGGAATACTGCAAAAGGTATCAGCTCCCAAATCATCCATTTAATTTCTTTAGCTTTTCCAAAGAAAAGTGCTACAAGAAAAGCAAATTTACCCTCATCCTCAAAAGCATTCTGAATACTTTTAGCTGATGTAAAATAGAAAATCATTATAAAAAGAGCAACCAAAGAGCATAAAATGAGCAATATCCAGATATTTGAATTCTGAGTTATTTTTGATGTTTTATTGCAATGAGGACAATCGTGCTCTGCATCTCCATGTTCAATGAGTCTTGTTTTATAACTTATTTTTCTGGAGCAATAGGGACATTTCTGTTTTTCTTTATCCATACTCATCCTCCTATTTTTATTCTCCGTAAAAAATCGGAATACAGAAATCCGATTTTTTCGGAACTGCTTAATTAAACCTTTATAAAAAAGTTTGGAATATCTTTATCTATAATTTTAGCTTTATACCCTCTAAAAATCAGGTGATAATCTGTTTACTCTGAGTTCTTCTCAGAAGTGTCTGGGAGCTTAGTGGGCTTATATAAACAATTTCCTTTTCAATACCATCTTTTATCTCTTTGCAGACAATAAAAGACTTAGGCAATTCATAGGAAACATTCACAACTCTGCCCTCTTTTTCAGCAGTTGTCAGAAAATCTCTTGACCATTTGGAAACTGTAGAAGTATCCATATCATAGATACCTACAATATTTTTACTGTCAACTACTGTCTCCTGTCCTAAATGCAAGTACATTTATCTGACCTCGCCTTTTTTTATAGTAAATATCTTTGTGTTTTCGTTGTCATAAACAGGAACTTCACAGCCTGTAATAAAGGTCTGACATCCTCTTGTATTACCGAGTAAAAATTCCTGTCTGCTTTTATCTATTTCAGACAAAACGTCATCAAGCAAAACAACAGGAGGCTCGTCAAAAAATTTCCACAGCATCTGTGCCTCAGCAAGTTTCAGAGAAAGAATGATACTTCTTTGCTGACCCTGTGATGCAAAAGTCTTTGCTTTGATTCCGTTTATAAGAAAATCCAGATCATCTCTGTGTGGACCGCAGTTAGTACAGCTGAGTTTTATATCCTCACGTCTGCATTTTTCAAAATTTTCTTTAAGTTTCTGAGCAATTTCCTGCTCAGTATCGTCAAAATTTACACCTGCAGAGCTTACATACTCAATCTGTAATTCTTCTTTACCCTTGGAAATTCCCTTGTGAAACTCCAGTGCAGACTCTTGTAATTTTTTTAAATATTCAAGTCGCTTAAAAATTATCCTTGCACCTAAAATAATAAGTGAGTCATCCCAGATACAGATTGTTTCTTCAAGCTCAGGGTGTTTGTAAATTTCCTTAAGCAGAGCATTTCTCTGAAAAACAGTTCTGTTGTATTTTGAAAGAAGCACTGCAAATTTTACATCCTGCTGACAGATAGCACCGTCAATAAACTTACGTCTCAGTGGCGGGCCGTTTTTCACAAGTGACAAATGCTCAGGTGAAAAAACCACAGCAGAAAAACACTGGGACAGATAAGCCGAAGAAGGTTTCACAACCTCGTTTATCTTTACTTCTTTTTTGTTACCTGTGAATCTGATAGTTGCACTCTGGTCTCTTCCCTGACTGAAAAATTCCATAGTAATTTCGGACTTTTTACTGTCAAAGCTTATAAGCTCAGATTCCTTTGCTCCTCGGAAAGAGTGCCCCCCAGAAAACATCCATATAGCCTCAAGGAGATTTGTCTTTCCCTGAGC